>NZ_JBIKHV010000133.1:0-4864 GCF_044361985.1 Limnohabitans sp.
TTCAGAAACACGGCCAACAGGTCTTTGGTGAAGCCATCCCGGCCCTGGGCACCCCGCTCTACACCGATGTGCGTCTGTACGTGGAACGTGGCATCCCGGGCGTGATCTACGGCGCAGGCCCCCGCACCGTGCGCGAGTCCAACGCCAAGCGCGCCGACGAGCATGTGCAGCTGGAAGACCTGCGGCGCGCCACCAAAGTGGTGGCCCGCACGCTGCTGGATTTGCTGAGCTGAGCCGATGGCCGCGGTTTGGGCACGCGCCCCTCAACCCCCGGTCAAATCCTTCACCATGCTGCCGTACCAATGCAAGTCTTCTTGCCATAGGGCTTGGCGGCGGAAGTTGTCATCGGTCACAGTTTGCAAGATGTGCCCCTGTGGGCCCATCTTGTAGTCAAACTTCACGCTGATGGCTTCCAGCGGTTCTGTGTTGACCAACATGAAGCACAGGTTGTCGATGATGAGGGGTTGCATCGGCTGGCCTTTGGACTGCTGCGTGATGTAGGTGGATACGCTGCGGCCCATGCGGTTGGCCACATGACCACTCTTGGGGTAATGTCCAAACTGGGGGGACACCGCGCCCACGCTGTCGCCAATGACAAATACGCTCGGATCATCCTTCAAGTTGTAAAACTCGGGGTGCACCGCCGCCCATGTGCTGGGCTTGCCCTCAGGCGTTTTGCCAATGGCGCCCATCTTCCAGACCAAGTCAGCCGCCTGGTGATGGCCCATGAATATGGCATCGTCAAATTTGAAATCGCCCGCCATCGTCTTGACCACTTTGTTGTAGGGGTCCAGCTCTTTGACGCCTGCGTTTGGCACGTAGGTGATGGTGTCGTGGTACAGCTCGTCAAAAGCCATGCGGTAGCCCCCACCAATAGGCAAGATGCGAGGCTTGGGGTCCAGGATCACAATTTTGGCGGGAATTTTGTTCTTCTGAAAATAATTGGCCATCAAACATGCCCGCTCATAGGGCGAGGGTGGGCAGCGGTGCGGTGGTGGTGGCAGCGTCATGACAAAAGTGCCCCCTTTGAACCCTTTGATTTTTTGCTTCAATGCCAGATGCTCGGCGCTGGGCACATACGCGCTGGAGAAATGCTTTTGGGTGTAGGCAGCCGCTTCGCGGTCCTTGCCAAACCAAGGCTCGTAGGTCACGCGGATACCGGCCGACACCACCAACCAGTCGTAGTCCACAAAGCCCTGTGCGGTGTGGACGCGCTTTTTGTCACGGTCAATGTCGGTGATTTCTGTCTGCACAAAGGTATAGCCCATGCGCTCGGCCGCGGCCGTGTAGGAATGCACGAGGAACGAGGTGTCCACCACATCCACCAGCCACTTGTTGCTCAAGGGGCATGACCAGAAGATCGGGTTCTTCTCCAGCAGCACCACTTCCAGGTCGGGCGCATCTTCGCGCAAGTGGCGAGCTGTGGCCAAACCGCCCCATCCTCCCCCCAAAACCAGAACGCGGCGCTTCTTGCCCTTGGGCAATAGCTCGGTCGCCGAAGAAAAAAGAAAAGGCTGGGCGATGACAGCGGGGGAAGCTGCAGACAGCGCCCCCCATGCTGCAGCGCCCTTGATGAGGGTACGACGTGCGGTGGTCATAAAGGACTCCGTGAATTTTGGGGATACACCTGTCGGCGCACATGAGGAGCGAGGCTCCAATGCCTCGAAGGCAGGTGGCCCACGCGGGTTGCGTGGGCAGTGATGTTAAGCGATGGTTCAAGCACGGCAGTCCGGATGGACTGCGGCATCGGCATCGGCATCGGCATCGGCATCGGCATTTCAGCCACCCTCCTTCAGAATTCAGGGTTTTTCCGGATCCCGTTGTCTTTTATTTTGTATACAGTTTGGAACACAAAGAAGCACACATCTAGTTTCTTTGGCGTTTCCTCAACCGTTTATCACCTAGGAGAGTCCTCCATGAGTTCAACCATCCACCCTGTGGACGAGAAATTACCCACCGGCAAACTCGCCGCTTTGGGCCTGCAACATGTGCTGGTGATGTATGCCGGCGCCGTGGCCGTGCCCCTGATCGTGGGCCGCGCCCTCAAGTTGAGCCCGCAAGACGTGGCTTACTTGATCTCGGCCGATCTGTTTTGCTGCGGTCTCGTCACCCTGATCCAGTCCCTGGGCGCCACCCAGTGGTTTGGCATTCGCCTGCCCGTGATGATGGGCGTGACCTTTGCCTCTGTGGCCCCCATGGTGGCCATGGCCAATGCCAACCCGGGCGAGTTGGGGGCACAGCTGATCTTTGGCTCGATCATCGGAGCGGGCATTATCTCGATCCTGATCGCACCGCTGGTCAGCCGCATGCTGCGCTTTTTCCCGCCCGTGGTCACTGGCACCATCATTGCGGTGATCGGCATCAGCCTGATGCGCATCGGCATCAACTGGATTTTTGGCAACCCGTTTGGTCCCACTGCGCCCAACATCGTCACGCCTGAGCACAAGCAGTGGCTGGATGCCGCGGCCGCTGCCGCCAACGCACCGGGCTCCATCTTGCCCGCCATGCCCAAAGACCTGGCGCTGCTGCCCAAAATGCCCAACCCCAAATACGCCGAATTGACAGGCGTCGGCATTGCCGCACTGGTGCTGGTGTCGATCTTGGTGATTGCGCGCTTTGCCAAAGGCTTTGTGGCCAACATTTCGGTGCTTTTGGGCATCGTGATCGGTGGTGTGGTGGCCACGGCCATGGGCCTGATGAACTTCGACAAAGTGGGCAAAGCTGCCTGGTTTGACGTGATCATGCCTTTCCACTTTGGCATGCCCATTTTTGAGCCCGTGCTGATTTTGACCATGACCCTGGTGATGATCGTGGTGATGATTGAATCCACCGGCATGTTTTTGGCACTGGGCGACATGACCGAAAAGAAAGTCGACCAAGCAGCCCTGACACGCGGTCTGCGCACCGATGGCCTGGGCACGCTGATTGGCGGCATTTTCAACACCTTCCCCTACACCAGCTTTTCGCAAAACGTAGGCTTGGTGGCGGTCACAGGTGTCAAGAGCCGCTTTGTGTGCGTGGCCGGTGGCCTGATTTTGGTGGCACTGGGCTTGTTGCCCAAAATGGCCGCCTTGATCGAGTCGCTGCCCACGGTGGTGCTGGGAGGTGCGGGTCTGGTGATGTTTGGCATGGTGGCGACCACAGGCATCCGCATTCTGGGCAATGTGGACTTCAAGAACAACCGCGCCAACGCCATCATCGTCGCGGTCTCGATTGGCATTGGCATGATCCCGCTGATCGCACCCAACTTCAAGCAGTGGATGCCCCATGGCTTGCACCCGCTGATCGAGTCTGGCATTTTGCTGGCCTCCATCACGGCGGTGGCCCTGAACCTGTTCTTCAATGGTGCCAGCGGTGACAACCGCGATGCGATCGAAGCTGCCAAGCAGGCCGAAGCGCACTGAGTCCCCTTTTGGCGCTGGCCCTGACCCGGGTCGGCTTTCAGAACTTCGGGCGCATCGTGCGCCCGAATTTTTTAGGTATACAATAAAATTTAATAAAATATACAATAAACCACAACCAAATAACATCAGACGATACAAATGCTTGACCAAAACGACTCAATCATTCTGGCGGGCGCAGCCCAAGGGGGGGCCTTGGCCTCGCTGGCCAGCGAACAAACCGGCCTGACCCGAGTAGCCGTGTCCCGCCGCATCAAAAAACTGGCCGATGGCGGTTACCTCAAAAGGCACGGCAATGGCACCCGACAGACCTACACATTGGGTGAGCACCGATTCTGGCTCGGCCTTCAAGCACGCCAAGCCATTGAGAAGACCGGCGGCGAAATGGCCGTGTGGGAGCGGCACTTGGCCCCCTTGCTGAAAGACCTGAAACCCAATGTCAAAAGTCTGGCCAACACCGCATTCACCGAAATGCTGAACAACGCGCTCGACCACTCCAGCGCACAGCAAGTGGCCATGGGCATGCAGGTCAGGGATGGGCAGTTGCAAATGCTGGTGGCCGACGACGGCATTGGCATTTTTGGCCGCATCGCGCAATCCGCCCAGTTGTTCGACACGCGGTTGGCACTGCTGGAACTGGCCAAAGGGAAATTCACTTCGGCCAGCCAGGGCCATTCGGGCATGGGGGTTTTTGTGTCCTCACGCATGATGGACGGCTTTGCGATCGAGTCTGGCGGGCTGCTTTTTGACCCCCACGAATTGACCCAACCCTTGCCCCGATTTGATTGGATGAATGTGAACGGGCTGCTCAAACCCGCACCACCCGGCACAGAGGTTCGCATGGCGTTGGGTTTGAACAGTCTGCGCAAGGCCAACGATGTTTATTTCAAATACTTTGACCCGGACGAGATCGGCGCTGAGGCGTTTCACACCACCGAAATCCCGGTGCGACTGGCACAACTCAGCAGCGAACTGGTTTCTCGCTCTCAGGCCAAATGGGTGATGGAACGCGCCATCCAGTTCAAAACCGTGGTGCTCGACTTCGAAGGTGTGGCACACGTTGGACAAGCCTTTATGGACGAAGTCTTTCGGGTGTTTGCAACGAACCACCCCCACATCCGTCTTCAAACCACAGGCATGTCACCAGAAGTCGCCAAGCTGGCACGCTTGTTTGGCGGCACAGGCGCTTGATGCCGCGAAGCGCCTCAAAAAGCCAAGCCCAGTGCTTGGTTTTTTGCGTTTTATGCACGTAATCCACAGCTCGAACCGGGTGACAAATGGGTTACGCTTTATCAACTTTTATGTTTTTCCTTGATTGAGACAACAGCCATGAGCGATACCCTTTCCCCCGCAGAACAAGCCTTGCGCGACGCTGCCCGTGACTACCACCGCTTTCCCACACGCGGCAAGGTCTCGGTCAACCCAACCAAACCCCTGTCCAACCAGCGCGATCTGTCGCTGGC
>NZ_JBIKHV010000134.1:0-4847 GCF_044361985.1 Limnohabitans sp.
ACAGCGCGCCAAACACGTACCAAAAATTCAGGTTTTTGGACGCGTAGTACTCGGACAAATGGTCCTTGTAAAGCTTGGAAGCCGGGAAACGGTTGTCCACCCAGTTGAGCAGCTTTTCGCCTACGGGGGCGTTGGGAGAAATTTCTTTGAATTGAGCCATGTCAGTCTCCATCAAGCCTTCTTGTCTTCGCCAATGATCAACTTGGTGTCAGACAAGTACATGTGCGGTGGCACTTCGAGGTTGTCTGGTGCCGGCTTGTTCTTGAACACGCGGCCCGCCAGATCAAATGTCGAACCATGGCAAGCGCACAAGAAGCCGCCAGTCCAGTCATCGGGCAAGGAGGGTTGCGATCCTGTGGCGAACCGGTCGCCGGGTGAACAGCCCAAGTGGGTGCAAATGCCCACAGTCACCATGATCTCAGGCTTGATGGAACGGTGTCCATTCTTGGCGTAATCAGGCGTGGGGTATGCCGTACGTGCGGAAGCTGGATCGGCCAGTTGACCCTCGATCTTCTTGAGGGACTCAAGTTGCTCAGGGGTGCGCTTCATGATCCATACAGGCTTGCCGCGCCATTCGACCGTCAGCTTTTCGCCCGGGTTCAGGGCGGAAATATCAACTTCGACGGCCGCACCAGCCGCTTTGGCTCGTTCGGAAGGTTGGAAGCTGCTGACGAAGGGGGTGGCCACAAAGCCAGCGCCTACGGCACCTGCGCAACCGGAAGCAATCAGCCAGGTCCGTTTGCTGTTGTCGACTGGGGTGTCACTCATGGGAATCCTCTAGCGAGTCGTTATCAGGGTCAACCCGAGATTGTAGCGGAGTGAAACAACCCACCGACTTACAAGCGTTCTGCTGAGACACTATTGCCGCATAATCGGGCGCTGTATTCATTTTTTGGAGTCACTGAGATGTCATTTATTCAAGAATTCAAAACTTTTACCGTAAAAGGAAACGCCATTGATCTGGCTGTCGGCGTGATCATTGGCGGTGCTTTTGGCAAGATCGTCGACTCGATCGTGGGTGACCTGATCATGCCGTTGGTCAGCAAGGCCTTTGGCGGGCTGGATTTTTCCAACTATTACCTGGCACTGGCAGGGCAAACTGCAGGTTTGTCGTTGCTCGAAGCCAAAAAATTGGGGGCCGTGTTTGCATATGGCAACTTCTTCACGGTGGCCTTGAACTTCATCATCCTGGCCTTCATCATCTTTTTGATGATCCGCCAAATGAACCGGTTGAAGACCTCCGCGCCCGAAGCTGCGGCCCCAGAGGCAGCGGCCGTCACACCGGAAGACGTTTTATTGCTGCGTGAGATTCGAGACAGCCTGAACCACAAAGCTTGAAGCACAGACCTTCAGGTCAGTCGGTGAAATTGACCATTTGGCGCGCCATGCGAATGGCCTGAATCATGCTGCTGGCATCGGCCAGGCCTTTTCCTGCCAGGTCCATTGCCGTGCCGTGGTCAGGGCTGGTTCGGACCAAGGGCAGCCCCAGTGTCACGTTCACCCCTTGCTCCACCCCCAGGTACTTGACCGGTATCAAACCCTGATCGTGGTACATCGCGATGACCACATCAAATTCACGCCGACCATCGGGCCGCTTGCGCGCCCGCATGAAAACCGTATCGGGTGCATAAGGGCCGTGAACATCCAGCCCCTCTTGCCTGGCAATGGCCAGGCAGGGGTGCAAAACCTCGATCTCTTCACGCCCGAACAAACCACCCTCCCCTGCATGTGGGTTGACGCCGGCAACAGCAATGCGTGGTTTTCGGCCCAAAAGCGACGTCAATGACGCGTCGGTGATGCGCAAGGTTTGCAAGACGCGCTCGAGCGTGATGGCCTCCAGGGCCTCGCGCAAGGACACATGAATGCTCACCAACACAGTGCGCAACTCGTCATTGGCAAGCATCATGCGCACGGGCATTTGCGCCACAGTCACACGCGCGTGCCGGGCGGCTTCGGCCTGCAGCAATTCGGTATGACCCGGGTATTGGTTGTAAGGCGCCCCTGCAGCATGCAGGGCCTCTTTGTGCAAAGGCGCCGTCACCAAAGCGGCAACCTCACCCCGCAAAGCTGCGCGCGTGGCCCACAGCACCGCATCGCCAGCCAATTGCCCGGCACGGGCATCGACCCGACCCCAGGGCAAAGCGGGGGCCTCAGGCACCACTTGCATCACGGGCAGGCAGCGAGGTGGCACATGCATAGCCTCTGCTGGGGTCTGGATTTCGCAAACTGGAAAAGTCGGCACGGCTTGAACCAAGGCCATGGCCCGTCGCATCAGGGCCACATCGCCCGCCACAAAACAGCCCTGGGTCGATTCAGGCGCACAACACCAAGCACGGGCAATGATTTCAGGGCCGATGCCGCAAGGATCGCCTGGCGTGATCGCGATGGGTCGCGCAATTCGGGCCGGTAACAGTTCGGGTTCAGAAGTCATGCCGGTGCGACTCACGCAGGGTTATCAATGTCAATAAAGCGGTGTTGCAAACCCAGCTCTTGCGCCACCCTGGCCGCAACGGCAGGTGCACCATAGCGCTCAGTGGCATGGTGACCGCAAGCAAGGAATGCCACGCCGGTTTCTCTGGCCAGATGGGCTTGCGGCTCCGAAATTTCACCGGTGATGAAAGCGTCGACGCCTTGGGCAATGGCCGCTTCAAAGTAGCTTTGCGCACCGCCGGTGCACCAAGCCACGCGGCGAACCTGTTGACCCATGTCGCCAACGCAGGTCACTGGGCGTGCAAGAACAGCCGACACGTGATCGGCCAGCGCTTGGGGTCTGGACCAGGGCTGTGTGCCAACGCCTAAAAACCCCAGGTCCTGATCTCCGAATCGACCATCGGCTTGCCAACCCAGCAAGCGACCCAATTGGGCATTGTTGCCCAATTCAGGATGCGCATCGAGCGGCAAATGGTAGGCAAAAAGATGGATGCCATGCGTCAGCAACAAGCGAAGGCGTTCGCGCATCCAGCCGACGACGCGCCCATCCTGGCCACGCCAGAACAAGCCGTGGTGCACAAAAATGGCATCGGCATGGGCTTCAATGGCGGCTTCGATCAGGGCCCGGCTGGCGGTCACACCGCTGACCAGCAACTTCACCTCGCGGTCGCCCTCGACCTGCAGGCCATTGGGGCCGTAATCGCGAAATTTTTCCGGTTGGAGCAGGTCATCAAAGGCCTGGCCCAGAATTTTGGCATTGGTCATGGCGGAGGGTTGGGAATCTTGAATAGGTATTGTGGCGCAAGGCACCTGAACAGTTGCCCTGAATCAAGGACAATCTGAAACCATGAAACGTTATTGGCTTTTATTTTCCCAATGGGTGACCGTGCTGCTGGCGGTCTGGTTTGTGGTCGCCACCCTTCAGCCCTCGTGGCTGCGTGGCGCACAGCGATCTGCCGACGGGATGACCTTGCTGCAGGCCCCTGCAGGATCGCCCCTGAATCGCCCTGCAGGCAGCCTGAGCGCCCCCGCCCGCATGGCTTCCCCTGCCGTCGTCAGCATCAACACCAGCAAAGCCAAAACCAATAACCCCCAAAGCCAGGATCCCTGGTTCAAGTTTTTTTATGGCGAGCAAGAAGAGCAAAACCCGGCTGGCCTGGGCAGTGGCGTCATCGTCAGCCCCGAAGGCCATATTCTCACCAACAACCATGTGATCGAAGACGCAGACGACATCGAGGTGGTGCTGGCCGATGGCAGGCGTGCAGCGGCCAAAGTCATTGGCACAGATCCCGACACCGACCTGGCCCTGCTCAAAATCAATCTCGATAAATTGCCTGTCATCGTTTTGGGTCAAACCCAAGACCTTGAAGTCGGGGACATTGTGCTGGCGATTGGCAACCCTTTTGGCGTAGGTCAAACCGTGACGTCGGGCATTGTCAGTGCTTTGGGCCGCAGCCAGTTGGGCATCAACACCTTCGAAAATTTCATCCAGACCGATGCCGCGATCAACCCGGGCAACTCGGGCGGTGCGCTGGTCGACGTCAACGGCAACCTGATGGGCATCAACACCGCCATTTATTCACGTTCCGGCGGCAACATGGGCATTGGCTTTGCCATTCCGATCTCGACGGCCAAACAAGTGATGCAGGATTTGCTGAAAAATGGCAAAGTCATTCGGGGCTGGATCGGTGTCGAACCCCAGGACATGTCTCCCGAATTGGCTGAAAGCTTTCAGTTGCCCAAGACCGGTCAGGCTTTGCCGGCGGGTGTCGTCATCACGGGCGTGCTGAAAAACGGACCCGCCTCCAATGCGGGCATTCGCCCGGGCGACGTGATTGTCAAAGTGGCTGGGCAACCCGTGCGCAATGTGCCGAGTTGTTAACCCAGGTCGCCAGCCTGAAGCCGGGTGAACCCGCCCAAGTGAACATCTGGCGTCGTCAAGGTGAAGTGAATCTGAGCCTGACCCCTGGTGAACGGCCCGCTGCCAGCAAGCCCCGGCGCTGAAAAGCCTGC
Organism: Limnohabitans sp.; assembly: GCF_044361985.1. Lineage (GTDB taxonomy): Bacteria > Pseudomonadota > Gammaproteobacteria > Burkholderiales > Burkholderiaceae_C > Limnohabitans_A. The sequence goes on from NZ_JBIKHV010000134.1 coordinate 4,444, forward strand.
ACTTCAAGCAGCCTCTTCGGTCTCTTCAGGCGGCCGCGTGTGCTTGATGAAAATTTGTGCCGCCCAGATGCCCAATTCGTACAGCAAACACATCGGGATGGCCAGCGCCAATTGAGACACTACATCTGGGGGAGTAACCACTGCGGCAATCACAAAAGCCAGCACCACAAAGTAGCCCCGGAAATCCTTGAGTTTTTGCACACTGACGACGCCCATGCGGGCCAGCACCACCACGGCCACAGGCACCTCAAAAGCCAGACCAAAGGCCAGGAACATGGACAACACAAAGCTCAAATACGCCTCGATGTCAGGTGCGGCGGTGATGCTTTTGGGCGCAAAGCTCTGAATGAAGCTGAACACCTGACCGAATACAAAAAAGTAACAGAAAGCCACGCCAATGAAAA
>NZ_JBIKHV010000135.1:0-4838 GCF_044361985.1 Limnohabitans sp.
GTATTGCACACCGGTTGTACCCGCTTCGAGGGCGTGCAACTGGGCCACCTTGAGGGATTTAGTGGCCAGGTCAATGCCTAAAACATCTGCCCCTTTGCGGGCCATGGCGTCTGAGAGGATGCCGCCGCCACACCCAATGTCGACCACCTTCAGTCCGGTCAAGGGCACCAAGCCATGTATCCACTCGAGGCGAAGCGGGTTGATTTGGTGCAAAGGGCGAAATTCGCTCTCCGGGTCCCACCAGCGATGGGCCAGATCAGAAAATTTGGTCAGCTCGGCCGGGTCGACATTGGAGGATGCTTTAGAAGGAGCGTTAGAAGTTGAGGCATTCATAGGCTTGATTGTCGGTCAACGCGCATGAAGCGCTGTGCGATGGCCAAAAAAAAGCCCCATTGCTGGGGCTTTTTTGGAGCGTTGTGAAACGATCAGTTAGGGCGTGTACCCACAACTTCGATTTCAACGCGGCGGTTCTTGGAACGGCCAGCAGAAGTTTTGTTGTCAGCAACTGGCTGCTTCTCGCCTTTGCCTTCGGTGTAAACGCGGTTTTTCTCGATGCCTTTGGACACCAAGTAAGCCTTGACGGCGTCAGCGCGCTTGACAGACAGTTTCTGGTTGTAAGCGTCAGCGCCCACAGCGTCGGTGTGACCCACAGCGATGATGACTTCTAGGTTGATGCCTTTGACTTTACCGACCAGGTCGTCCAGCTTGGCTTTGCCTTCGGCCTTCAAGACAGATTTGTCAAAGTCAAAGAATGCGTCAGCAGCGTAAGTCACTTTGGTGGCAGCTGCGGGTGGACGGGCTGGAGCTGCAGGAGCAGCAGCTTTCGGTGCGGGTGCTGGTGCAGGTGCAGCAGCTTTTGGTGCTGGTGCAGGGGCTGGAGCAGCTTTAGGAGCAACAATGGCGCCATCGCAACCGGCAGCTGCAGTAGCAGGTGTCCAGTTGGCATCACGCCAGCACAGTTCTTGGGTGCCGTTTTTCCAAACGAGTTCACCAGAGCCATTGCGCCAGTTGTCAACAGATTGCGCGCCGGCGGCTGTTACGAGAGCTGCGGAGGCCAACAACATCGCCACTTTGTTGAATTTATTCATGTTCTTCCTCTTGAGGGATAAAGCCGCAGACTCGCTGCGAAAAAAATACGTTTCGGGTGACCGTCACCTGAACCGTTGACATTTATTGTGCCATAGACGGCAGTGTGATTCGTTAAATGGCTTACGTACGCCGAATGCAGACCCCAAATGAATAACAAATGTTGCGTATGTGCGACACCCGCTTGCACTTAAAATCGTCGTTTTAATGCGCCCCCTACTTTCTCCAAGTTTATGACCCAGTTCGCCAAAGAAACACTGCCCATCAGTTTGGAAGAGGAAATGCGGCGCAGCTACCTCGATTACGCGATGAGCGTGATCGTGGGTCGTGCCCTGCCAGATGCACGCGACGGTTTGAAACCAGTGCATCGCCGGGTCTTGTTCGCCATGCATGAGTTGAACAACGACTGGAACCGCCCTTACAAAAAATCAGCCCGTATCGTGGGCGATGTGATCGGCAAATACCACCCGCACGGCGACCAGTCGGTGTACGACACCATCGTACGCATGGCGCAAGATTTTTCGATGCGCCACATGTTGGTCGATGGCCAAGGCAACTTCGGCTCGGTCGATGGTGACAACGCGGCTGCGATGCGTTACACCGAGATCCGCCTGGCCAAGATCGCCCACGAAATGCTGGGCGACATCGACAAGGAAACCGTCGACTTCGGACCCAACTACGACGGCTCTGAAAAAGAGCCCTTGGTGTTGCCTTCGCGCCTGCCCAACTTGCTCATCAACGGCTCGGGCGGTATCGCGGTTGGCATGGCCACCAACATCCCGCCACACAACTTGAACGAGGTGGTGGACGCTTGTCTGCATTTGCTGCGCAACCCAGAAGCCTCGATCGACGAGTTGATGGAGATCGTTCCGGCACCCGACTTCCCGACGGGCGCCATCATTTATGGCATGACCGGCGTGAAGGACGGCTACCGCACGGGTCGTGGCCGCGTGGTCATGCGGGCCAAGTGCCATTTCGAGGACATTGACAAAGGTCAGCGCCAGTGCATCGTGGTGGACGAGTTGCCTTACCAGGTCAACAAAAAGACCTTGCAAGAGCGCATGGCCGAGTTGGTGCACGAAAAGAAAATTGAAGACATCAGCCACATCCAGGATGAGTCCGACAAATCGGGCATGCGCCTGGTGATCGAGCTCAAGCGTGGGGCGGTGCCCGAGGTGGTGCTGAACAACCTGTACAAGCAGACCCAGTTGCAAGACACCTTTGGCATGAACATGGTGGCCCTGATTGACGGGCAACCCAAGTTGTGCAACCTGAAAGACTTGGTGCAGGTCTTCTTGCAGCACCGCCGCGAAGTGGTGACACGCCGCACCGTATTCGAGCTGCGCAAGGCGCGTGACCGTGGCCATGTGCTGGAAGGCCTGGCTGTGGCCTTGGCCAACATCGATGATTTCATTGCCATCATCCGTGGCGCGCCCACACCCCCCGTGGCCAAAGTGGATCTGATGAACCGCGGCTGGGACAGCGCCATGGTGCGCACCATGCTGACGCGTGCCCGCGACGATGGCTCGGTTGTCAACGCCGACGACTACCGCCCTGAAGGTCTGGAGCGCGAATATGGTTTGGGCCAGGACGGCTTGTACCGCCTGTCTGATACGCAAGCGCAAGAGATTTTGCAAATGCGCCTGCAACGCCTGACCGGGCTGGAGCAAGACAAGATCGTGGCCGAATACAAAGAAGTCATGTCCGTGATCGAAGACCTGTTGGACATCCTGTCCAAGCCGGAACGCGTGTCGACCATCATTGGCGACGAGTTGGGCACCGTGCGCCAGGAATTTGGGCAGACCAAGATCGGCGCCCGCCGCAGCGAGATCGAACACAGTGCGCAAGACCTTTCGACCGAAGACCTGATCACACCAACCGACATGGTGGTGACCTTGTCGCACACCGGTTACATCAAGAGCCAACCCTTGAGCGAATACCGCTCACAAAAGCGTGGTGGGCGTGGCAAGCAAGCCGCGGCGACCAAAGAAGACGATTGGATTGACCAGCTCTTCATTGCGAACACGCACGACTATTTGCTGTGCTTCTCGAACCGGGGCCGCCTTTACTGGCTCAAGGTTTGGGAAGTGCCCGCTGGCTCACGCGGCTCGCGTGGCCGCCCTATCGTCAACATGTTCCCGCTGCAAGAAGGCGAAAAAATCAACGTCGTGCTCGCCCTCACAGGCGAGATGCGCACTTTCCCTGCCGACCACTACGTGTTCATGGGCACCTCTATGGGTACGGTCAAAAAGACATCGCTGGATGAATTCAGCAACCCACGCAAAGGCGGCATCATTGCGGTCAATCTGGACGAGGGAGACTTTTTGATCGGTGCAGCGCTGACAGACGGCAAACACGATGTGATGCTGTTCAGCGATGGTGGCAAGGCCGTGCGCTTTGATGAAAACGATGTTCGCCCCCTTGGCCGCAGTGCACGCGGTGTGCGCGGCATGATGATCGAGGAAAGCCAGAGCGTGATCGCCATGTTGGTGGCCGGAGACGAAACACAAAGCGTCTTGACTGCCACAGAAAATGGCTTCGGCAAACGCACGTCGATTGTTGAATACACCCGACATGGCCGAGGCACCAAGGGCATGATCGCAATCCAGCAATCCGAGCGCAACGGGAAAGTCGTCGCCGCCACTTTGGTGCATGCCGATGATGAGATCATGCTGATCACCGACACCGGCGTTCTGGTGCGTACCCGCGTGTCTGAAATCCGTGAGCTCGGCCGCGCCACCCAAGGCGTGACCCTGATCGGTCTGGACGAAGGCGCCAAACTTTCTGGCCTGCAGCGCATTGTCGAAAACGATGCGAACGTTGCCGATGGCGAAACTGGCAGTAACGAGGGCGATGACGCCCCGGATGACAGTGCTGCGCCCGCCGAATAAGTGATGGGGCGCGCGTTCAACTTCTCGGCAGGTCCTGCCGTCATGCCAGAGGCCGTGCTGCAACAAGCAGCGGCCGAAATGCTTGACTGGCACGATGCTCAAGGCCGACCCTCCGGCATGAGCGTGATGGAGATGAGCCATCGCGGCAAAGAGTTCATCGGCATTTACGAGCAGGCCCACAATGACCTGCGCGAGTTGTTGGCGGTGCCCGAAAACTTCAAGATCTTGTTCATGCAAGGCGGGGGCCTGGCCGAAAACGCCATCGTGCCCTTGAACCTGGCGCAAGGCGGGGCCATGGACTTTGTGCTGACCGGTAGCTGGAGCCAGAAGTCGCAGCAAGAAGCCAGCAAATATGGTGCAGCCCGCGTCGCCGCTTCGGCCCAGGCCGATGCTTTCACCACACTGCCCTCCCCTGCCACTTGGCAAATTGGCGCAGACAGCCGTTATGTGCACATTTGTGGCAACGAAACCATTCACGGCGTCGAATTTCAAGAACTGCCCGACCTGAAAGCACTGGGCTGCAACGCCCCTTTGGTGGTGGACTTTTCTTCCCATGTCGCATCCCGTTCAGTGGACTGGTCTCGCATCGGTCTGGCTTTTGGCGGAGCCCAAAAAAACCTTGGACCGGCGGGCCTGACCTTGGTCATCGTGCGTGAAGACCTGATCGGCAAAGCCCACCCCCACTGCCCCAGCGCTTTTGATTACAAGCTGGTGGCTGACAACGAATCGATGTACAACACACCGCCGACCTACAGCATCTACATCGCCGGCCTGGTGTTTCAATGGCTGAAAAAGCACGGCGGCATCGCGGCCATGGAGCAGCGCAACATCGCCAAGGCCCAGTTGCTGTATGACTTTTTG
>NZ_JBIKHV010000136.1:0-4821 GCF_044361985.1 Limnohabitans sp.
GAGGCGGAGTTGCAAGCCCGGCTTGAAGCCCTCAGGCGCACGGGCGAAGATGACGAGGAAAGCTTGCTCAACCTGCTTCGCCGAGCCCACCATGCCGAGCAGTTTCGCACCTTGGCACGTGACGTCGAGGGCGTGCTCACGGTAGAGCAAGTGGCCGATGACCTCAGCGCCCTGGCCGATGCTGTGCTGCGCGTGACCGCCCGCTGGTGCTGGAGCCGCCTGAAAATCCGCCACCGCGAAGAACCTGCCATCGCCATCATTGGCTACGGCAAGCTGGGCGGCAAAGAGCTGGGTTATGGCAGCGACCTCGACATTGTGTTTGTCTATGAAGACGCCGATGAGCGCGCGCAAGAAATTTATGCCGGCTATGTCCGAAAGCTCATCAACTGGATGACGGTCAAAACAGCGGATGGCGATGTGTACGAAATCGACACGGCCTTGCGCCCCAACGGCAACTCGGGCCTGTTGGTCACCCGCTTTGAGGCCTATGCCGACTACCAGCAGCAGCGTGGCAGCAACACCGCCTGGACCTGGGAACACCAGGCCATGACGCGCGCCCGATTTGTCATGGGCCTGCCCTCCTTGGCGCCGCGTTTTGATGCTGTGCGCCACGCCGTCATCAGTGCCCCCCGCGACGCCGCCAGCCTCAAGGCCGAAATTGTGGCCATGCGCGAGCGTGTGCGCCAAGGCCACCCGGTCAAGGCCGATCGCTTTGACGTCAAGCACAGCCCCGGCGCCATGGTCGATGCTGAATTTGCCGTGCAGTATCTGGTGCTGTTGCACACCGCCGCGCACCCCGAATTGGCGGATAACGTGGGCAATATTGCCTTGCTGTTGCGGGCAGAAAAGGCTGGCTTGCTGCCCAAAGGGGTGGGCGAGGGGGCCGCCAATGCTTACCGGGAAATGCGCCGGGTGCAGCATCGGGCGCGCTTGAACGAAGAACCTACCGACGTGCCTGTGGAGGCTTTGGCCACCGAGCGGGATGCGGTGCTGGCTTTGTGGCAAGTGGTGATGGTTTAAATGCCCCATCAGCATGCTGCACCCGTGCGGGGTTTGTAGTCCAGACACGCCTGACTGCAAGCAGACAGCTTTCCCCCTCAAAGTCTTGGGAAAACCTTCCCGCTAAACTCCCCACACGCCCACGGGGTGTTAAAAAAGAGAAAGTGTCATGAAAAAAATCAGCGGATGGGTTGGGGCGTGGGTATTTGTTTTCGTGGGTCTTGGCAGTACGAGCTGGGCCGCTGAAGACAGCAAGTTGCCGGCGCCTGCAAAGCCCTCCTTGACGGTGACGGTGGTGACACCAAAAATGGGCTCGCTGGCCCAAAAAATCAGCGCCAATGGCAACCTGGCCGCTTGGCAAGAAGCCATCATCGGCGCCGAAGCCAATGGCTTGAAGATCACCGAAGTGCGCGTGAATGTGGGCGACCGGGTGCAGCGCGGTGACGTGTTGGCGGTGTTGCAAGCCGACACCTTGCGTGCCGAGCTGGCGCAGGCCGAGGCCACCTTGGCCGAGTCCACCGCCAGCGCCCAAGAGGCCAAAACCCAAGCCGAGCGGGCCCATAGTCTGCAGCAGCAGGGCTTTTTCAGCAACGCGCAGCTGAGCCAGGCGCTGGCCGCTGAGGCTTCGTCGGTGGCCCGTGTGCAGTCGGCCCGTGCCATGGTGCAGCTGCAAGGCGTCCGCTTGTCGCAAACCCAGGTGCGTGCGCCCGATGCGGGCGTGATCTCGGCGCGGCAGGCCACGCTGGGCAGCGTGGTGGGCGCGGGCACCGAGTTGTTTCGGCTGATTCGCCAGGGCCGCATCGAGTGGCGGGCCGAGGTGACCGCAGCTGAGATCGGCGGCATCCAGCTGGGGGCGCCTGTGCAGATCAAGGCTGCCAGCGGCCAGTTGTTGCAAGGCAAGGTGCGCATGCTCGCGCCCTCGGTCGATGCGCAAACCCGCAACGCCCTGGTGTATGTGGATTTGCCCGCGCAAATTGGCAGCGCCCGCGCGGGCATGTTCGCCCAGGGCGAGATCGCTATGGGCCAGAGTCAGGCACTGACCGTGCCGCAAACGGCGGTGGTGGTGCGCGATGGCTTCAGCTATGTGTACACCGTCGGGGCCGATCAGAAAGTCAGCCAACTCAAGGTGCAAACCGCACGCCAGAGTGGCGACCGTGTGGAGGTGACCAGCGGCCTGAAAGCCGATGCCCTTGTAGTGGCCAGTGGGGGTGCCTTCTTGAACCATGGCGACACGGTGCGTGTGGTGGATGCTGTGGCACGCGATGCGGCGACCAGCGCCGCCACCGCTAAGCCTGCCAGCAAATAAAGGGACCTCATGCTCAACGTCTCTTCCTGGTCGATTCGCAACCCGATCCCGGCTGTCATGCTGTTTGTGCTGTTGTCGGTGGCGGGCCTGATCGCTTTTGGCACCATGAAAGTGCAGAACTTCCCTGACCTGGATTTGCCCACCATCACGGTCAATGCCAGCTTGCCGGGCACAGCGCCGTCGCAGCTCGAAACCGATGTGGCCCGCAAGCTGGAAAACGCGCTGGCGCCATTGCAGGGCCTGAAACACATCACCACCAAAGTGCAAGATGGCTCGGTCTCGATCACCGCCGAGTTCCGCATGGAAAAGCCAGTGCAGGAAGCCGTTGACGACGTGCGCTCGGCCATCCAGGGCGTGCGCGCCGACTTGCCTAGTGACTTGCGCGACCCGATTGTGCAAAAGCTCAACCTGGCTGGCACGCCTGTGCTGGCCTACACCGTGCGCTCTGGCCGCATGGACGACGAAGCCCTGTCTTGGCGGGTCGACAACGACATCACCCGCAAGCTCTTGTCGCTGCGCGGTGTGGGTGCTGTCAACCGCGTGGGCGGTGTGACGCGCGAGGTGCGTGTGGCGCTGGACGTGAACCGCCTGCAGTCGCTGGGCATCACGGCGGCCGAGGTGTCGCGTCAACTCAAACAAGTGCAGCAAGAGGGCTCGGGCGGGCGCATGGATCTGGGTGTGGGCGAGCAGCCAGTGCGCACCTTGGCCACCGTGAAGACGGCGGAGGAAGTCGGCCGGATCGAGTTGGCCACATCGCGTGGGGCGCGTGTGCGCCTGGACCAAGTGGCCACCGTGAGCGACACGCTGGCCGATGCCCGCTCAGCCGCTAGCCTGAACGGCACGCCGGTGGTCGGCTTTGAGGTGGTGCGCAGCAAAGGCGAGAGCGAAGTGGCCGTCGGCCGCTTGGTGCGCCAGGCCTTGGCCGACTTTCGGCTGCAGAACCCCGACATCGAGATCACCGAAGCCTTTGACTTTGTGACCCCGGTGGAAGATGAATACAACGGCTCATTGCTTCTGCTTTACGAAGGCGCCATTTTGGCGGTGTTGGTGGTCTGGCTTTTTTTGCGCGATTGGCGCGCCACCTTTGTCTCGGCCGTGGCCCTGCCACTGTCGGTCATTCCGGCCTTCATCGGCATGGCTTATCTGGGCTTTTCGATCAACGTGGTGACCTTGCTGGCGCTGTCTTTGGTGATCGGTGTGCTGGTGGACGATGCGATTGTGGAGGTGGAAAACATCGTGCGCCATTTGCGCATGGGCAAGTCGCCGTACCAGGCCGCCATGGAAGCGGCCGACGAGATCGGTTTGGCGGTGATTGCCACCACCTTTACCCTGATCGCGGTGTTTTTGCCCACGGCCTTTATGGCCGGTATTCCTGGTCAGTTCTTCAAGCAGTTTGGCTGGACGGCATCGTTGGCCGTGTTTGCCTCACTGGTGGTGGCGCGGGTGCTCACGCCCATGATGGCGGCCTACATTCTCAAGCCCATCGTCACGGCCGCGCATGAGCCCGGCTGGCTTAAGCGGTACATGGTCTGGGCCACTTGGTGCATGAATCACCGGCTGGCCACGATGGTCATGGCCACACTGTTTTTCATCGGCTCCATCATGCTGGTGCCTCTGTTGCCCAAGGGCTTTATCCCGCCCGATGACAACTCGCAAACGCAGGTTTATGTGGAGTTGCCTCCAGGCGCTACTTTGGCGCAAACCCAGGCCAGCGCTGAACAGGCCCGCACGTTGCTGGCGCAGGTGCAGCACATACAAAGTATTTACACCACGATCGGTGGGGGCAGCGCGGGCGCCGACCCCTTTGCCGGGAGTGGCGCGGCTGAGGTGCGCAAAGCCACCCTGACCATTCAGCTGACCGAGCGTGGCACCCGCCCACGCAAGCAGGACATTGAAAACAATATCCGCACCGCCTTGCAGCAACTGCCGGGTGTGCGCAGCAAGGTGGGCCTGGGTGGCTCTGGCGAAAAATATATTTTGGTGCTCACCGGAGAGGACCCGCAGGCCCTTCAAACTGCGGCCATGGCCGTTGAGCGCGACTTGCGCACCATCGGCGGCCTGGGCTCGATCGCCTGCACTGCCAGCCTGGTACGGCCAGAAATTGCGGTGCGCCCAGACTTTGCCAAAGCCGCTGATCTGGGCGTGACCAGCGCCGCCATCAGCGACACCTTGCGTGTGGCCACGCTGGGCGACTACGACGCTGCCCTGCCCAAGTTGAACTTGTCGCAGCGCCAGGTGCCCATCGTTGTCAAGTTGGACGATGGGGCGCGCAAGGACCTCGCCACACTCGAGCGCCTGATGGTGCCCGGTAGCCGAGGCCCAGTCATGCTCGGTCAGGTGGCCAGCATTGAGGTGGCTGGTGGGCCCGCCGTGATCGACCGCTATGACCGCCAGCGCAACATCAATTTCGAGATCGAGCTGTCCGGCATGCCCTTGGGCGATGTGACGCAAGCGGTGCAAAAATTGCCTGCGCTGCAAAGCCTGCCGCCGGGCGTGAAAGTGGTGGAAGTGGGTGA
>NZ_JBIKHV010000137.1:0-4798 GCF_044361985.1 Limnohabitans sp.
CGCGTGTTGCGCCCCTTCGGCAGCCGCTACGCCACCGAACAAACCCTGATCGAAGAATGGCTGGGCGGCATTGAGCGTGCCACGCGGCAGTCCCCTGCGCTGGGTCTGGAACTGGCGCGTTGCGGGCAGCTCATCAAAGGCTACGGCAGCACCAACGAACGCGGCAAGGACAACCTGCTGCACATCCTGCGCCACGTCTGCGGGCCAGCATCGGCCGTGCCTTTGGCCCATCAAGCCGAGGCGGTGGCCCGCATCCGCCAAGCGGCCTTGCAAGACGAAGCCGGTCAGGCCCTCGACCAGGCCTTGCTGCAACACGGCGCCCCGGCCCGTCCGGTCACAGAGCAACCCGTGTTGTGGATGAAAAATCCTCGGCTTCAAAAATCCTGATGGGTCGCCACAAGCTCACACATCCCCTCAAAAAGTCCAGGAGACACACATGAAAAAAACCAATTTCTTGACACGGCGCTTGCTCGGCACAGCGCTGGTGGCATTGATCGCAGGGCCCGCCCTGTGCCTGAGCGCTGCAGCCCAAAGCTGGCCCACCAAACCCGTCAAAATCGTGGTGAATTTTCCACCGGGCGGCGCTGCTGACCAGATCGCCCGCGCCATTGGTGTGCCTTTGGGAGAAGCGCTGGGCCAGCCCGTGGTGGTGGAAAACCGGGGCGGTGCCAACGGCAACCTGGGCGGTGACATGGTGGCCAAATCCCCCGCCGATGGTTACACCCTGCTCATGAGTTCAGGCGGCATGGTGTCGGTCAACCCGCACATTTATGCCCGCATGCCGTTTGACCCGGCGAAAGACCTGGTGCCTGTTGCCTCAGCCGCACGCGTGCTGGTGTTTCTGGTGGCCAAGCCCAATTTTCCAGCCAGCACTATTCAGGAATTTCTGGCCTACGTGAAAGCCAACCCGGGGCGCCTGTCGTATGGCTCGGCAGGCAACGGCAGCTCACCCCACTTGGCCGGTGAAATGATGAAAAGTCAGGCGGGCTTGTTTGCGGTGCACGTGCCGTATCGCGGCGCAGCGCCTGCCTTGCAGGATGTACTGGCCGGGCAGCTCGACTTTTACTTTGACCCCGGTATTGGCTTGGGCCAGGTGCGCGCAGGCAAGCTCAAGTTGCTGGCTGTGGGCAGCCTGAAACGCTCACCGCTGTTCCCCAATGTGCCCACCTTAGACGAGTCCGGTCTGAAAGGTTTTGACGCCGATTCGGTGTTCGGCTTTTACGCGCCTGCTGGCACGCCGGCGGAAGTGATCACCCGTGTGAACCGCGAAATCAACCGCATTCTGGGCACGCAAGCCCTGAAAGACCGCATCCAAAACCTGGGGGGTGAAGCCTTGCCTCTGACGCCTGCTGAATTTGGCGCCCGTGCCGCTGACGATTCCAAGCGCTTTGGCGCCATCATCCGCGAGCGCAAAATCAGCGGAGACTGAGCGTTAAACGCCCGCCAAATCACGCAGGGCCTGCGGGTTGGGCAAACCCAGCACGCGCCCGCCACCAATGATGAGTTGACGCTCGCGCAAATGGCGCAGCACCCTTGAAAATGTCTCAGGGGCAATGCCCAACTGTGCGGCGATGGTGCGCTTGCGTTCGTGCAGCGTGACCGCCAAACCCCCGACCAGCGTGTCGGGTTCGGCGTGGCGCAGCAGCCATTCAGCGCAGCGGGCATCGGCGTCTTTGGCCAGCCGGCTCACGCCCAATTCGGTTTGCTGTCGCTGCGATCGGGCCATGTCCATCAGCAGGTTTTGCGAGGCCTCAGGCAAGGCCTGCACCTGTGCTGCAAAGTCCGTCACGCTCACGTATTGCAAGCTGACATCGGTTTCAGCCACGGCATCAACGGCATGGGGCAAACCCAACAGGCCCGATGCAGCCTCCAGCCAGAAAGGCCCGTCCACCACCCCTAACTGGTGCGCCATGTTGCCATCGGTCATGACCCCCAGCACCACCTTGCCCTGGATGACATGGACCACGCGGTCCACGGCATCGCCACGGCGCAACAAAACGGTGCCAGCAGACTGGTGGACAGTCGGTTCGGCGTCAAGGGGCAAGGAAATATCCAACATGGTGCTGTCGAATGTGCCAGAGCATCGGGCCAGCAGCTTTGACAAACATCAACACCGGGGTCAACACCAGAAAAATCGTACCGTCACCCCTGCTGGGTCAAATCAAACCACCAGCATCGCCCGGAAATCGTTCACATTGGTGTGCGTGGGGCCCGTGATGACCAAATCGCCCAGCGGGGCAAAAAAACCGTAGGCGTCGTTGCGCTGCAAGTGCGTGTCCACTTTCATGTCCAGCACTTGGGCGCGGGCCAATGTATCCGGAGAAACTTGTGCCCCGGCGTTGTCTTCGATGCCGTCGATGCCATCGGTATCTGCCGCCAACGCCCAAACACCTGGCTGGCCTTGCAGGGCTTGCGCCAGCCCCAGGCAAAACTCGCCCGCCCGCCCCCCGCGCCCTTTGGGCGTGCCCGCAGGCTGCGGCTTGATCGTCACCGTGGTCTCGCCCCCGCTGAGGATCACGCAAGGTTTCTGAAAGGGCCCCTGGCCCTTGGCGGCGGCACGGGCCAGCGCCGCGTGCACCTTGCCCACCTCGCGCGATTCACCTTCGATTTCGTCACTCAGGATGTAGGCATTAAGCCCTTGAGCGCGGGCGGCCGCAGCTGCGGCCTCCAACGATTGCTGGGGCGTGGCGATCATGCGGACGGTGTGGCCTGCAAAAACAGGCGATCCGGGTTTGGGTGTTTCCCAGGCCCCCGATCGCAAGGCTTGCTCGACGTCCAGCGGCACGGCAATGGCATAGCGCTGCAAGATGGCCAGCGCATCCGCGCAGCTGGTGGCATCGGCCACGGTGGGGCCACTGGCGATGATGGAAGGGTCATCGCCCGGCACGTCGCTGATGGTGAGGGTGACCACACGTGCCGGCGCACAAGCTGCCGCCAGGCGCCCACCCTTGATGCGCGAGAGGTGTTTTCGCAGGCAGTTCATTTCAGCAATGTTGGCGCCGCAGGCCAGCAACTGGCGGTTGATGTCTTGCTTGACTTGCAGGCTGATGCCCTCGGCAGGCAAGGTCAACAAGGCCGATCCGCCACCCGAAATCAGGCACAGCACCAGGTCGTCGGCGGTCAGGCCTTGCGTGAGGGCCAAGATGCGCTCGGCCGCTTGCAGGCCTGCGGCATCGGGCACGGGGTGCGAAGCCTCGACCACCTCAATGCGCTCAGGCAAGCCTGCAGGCCTGGGTGGCGTGTGGCCATAGCGCGTGACCACCAGGCCTGACAGGGGTGCGTTTTGTGGCCAAAGTGCTTCTACCGCCTGCGCCATGGCGCCCCCCGCCTTGCCTGCGCCCAGCACCAGGGTGCGGCCTTTGGCTGGGTCCGGTGGGGTTGGCAGGTGGGCTGCGGTGTTGTGCAGGGGCAAGGCCCGCAGCACGGCCACATCGTAGAGTTGACGCAAAAAAATCAGCGGTTCAAGGCCCACATCGGGCAGCGCAGAGGCCGGTGTCAAAGGTGTCGTTGCATTCATGCCGAGATGGTAACGTCTCCGGCTGCAATCTCATGGCCCGCCATGATCTCCAGACTGCGGCAAAGCGCTGAATGGTCCAGCCCTGCCAGGCCATGCGCTGCGCACACCTGCATCAGCTGCGCCGCACTGGCGGTGTGCGGCAAAGACAGACCCATCTCGCGGGCACCTTGCAAGGCCAAGCCCAGGTCTTTTTGGTGCAAGGCGATGCGAAAGCCAGGGTTGAAGCTGCGTTTGACCATGCGCTCGCCATGCACTTCCAGAATGCGGCTGGCGGCAAAGCCCCCCATCAAAGCCTGGCGCACCTTGGCCGGATCGGCCCCCGCCTTGCTGGCGAAAAGAAGGGCCTCGGCCACTGCTTCGATGTTGAGCGCCACGATGATCTGGTTGGCCACCTTGGTGGTTTGCCCATCGCCATGCCCCCCCACATGTGTGATGTTTTTGCCCAGGGCCTCCAGCAAAGGCCTGGCACGCTCGAAGCTGCTGTCAAGCCCTCCCACCATGATGGTCAGGCTGGCCGCCTTGGCCCCCACTTCGCCGCCCGAAACCGGAGCGTCCAGGTATTCACCACCCAACGCATGAATGCGTTCGGCCATCTTTTTGGTGACCATCGGACTGATCGAGCTCATGTCGATCACCAGCTTGGGCTGGCCGGTGCTGCCTTGTGCCGGCTTCAGACCCGCCGCCACCCCACGCGCACCAAACAGCACCTCTTCCACATTGGAGGTGTCGGGCAGCATGGTGATGATCACATCGGCCCGCTTGGCCACCTCTTCGGCGCTGGTGCAAAGCGTGGCACCTCCCTCCACCAATTCAGCAGGGACTTTGCTGCGCGTTTGCACAAACATCATGTGCCCAGCTTTCAACAGGTTCAGGGCCATGGGCGCGCCCATGATGCCCAGGCCAATGAAGCCCACTTTCATGCCGCTTTTGGTCATGTCATTTCCTTGTTTTGTTGGATGGAATCGCTTCAATCAAGCTGCGCAGGTCTGGGCATTCGCCGTCAGCTCACGCATCCAGCCCAATCCGGCTTCGGTGCCGCCTGGCTGGGCGTCTCGGGGTTTGTATTCGCAGCCCACCCAGCCGGCGTAACCGATCGCGTCGAGCCACTTGAAAATGTGCGGGTAATGGATCTCGCCCGTGCCGGGTTCATGCCGCCCGGGGTTGTCTGCGATCTGCACATGGCCGATGCGGGCCAGGTGCTTTTGCAGAGTGGCTGAAAGCTCACCCTCCATGCGCTGCGCGTGGTAAATGTCGTATTGCAGATACAGGTTGTCCGAGGCC
>NZ_JBIKHV010000138.1:0-4792 GCF_044361985.1 Limnohabitans sp.
ATTTCGCCAGCAGTCCCTTCGCTGCGCTCGCCACGTCGACCATCACGGCCTCCACGACGACCGTCACGGCGTTCGCCATCCCGGCCTTCTGTGCGCCCCTCTGAGCGGCGATCACCATTTCGGCTTTCGCGGAATTTCTCATCCTTCTTGTCAACAGGTGCTGGCGCTGCTTCAGGGGCACTGCCACCGAACAGGTTTTTCAGCCATCCGAAGAAGCCGGCTTCGGCTGCCGGAGCGGCGACAGTCGCAGGTGCAGTGACTGCTTTGCTGCGGACAGGCTTAGCGGCTGCAACCGGTGCTTCAGGCTTGACCGGGGCCATCGGGGCCGGCGCGTCAGGCAAAACCCCTTTGATGACAGGCGTTTGCTTGTTGGTCGGCTCTTGCGATCGGCGTGTCACCGTGGTGGCATCTTCGATTTCTTCGGCCATCTTGTAGCTGGCTTCGATGCGGTCCAGGCGTGGGTCGTCGTGCTTCAAGCGCTCGAGCTTGTAGTGCGGTGTTTCCAGAGACTTGTTGGGCACCAGCAAAACGTTGATGCGCTGCTGCAATTCGATCTTGGCGATCTCGGAGCGCTTTTCGTTGAGCAGGAAGGAAGCCACTTCCACTGGCACTTGGGCGTGCACAGCGGCGCTGTTGTCCTTCATAGACTCTTCCTGGATGATGCGCAGGATTTGCAGCGCAGAGCTTTCGGTATCACGGATGTGGCCAGCGCCGCCACAACGAGGGCAGGGGATGGAAGCACCTTCGGACAAGGCAGGCTTCAAGCGCTGGCGGCTCATTTCCATGAGGCCGAACTTGCTGATGGTGCCGAACTGCACGCGGGCGCGGTCCTGGCGCAGGGCGTCGCGCAGGCGGTTTTCCACTTCGCGGCGGTTCTTGCTTTCTTCCATGTCGATGAAGTCGATCACGATCAGGCCACCCAAATCGCGCAGACGCATCTGGCGGGCCACTTCGTCAGCGGCTTCTAAGTTGGTGCGGGTGGCGGTTTCTTCGATGTCGCCGCCCTTGATGGCTCGGGCCGAGTTGACGTCCACTGAAACCAGGGCTTCGGTGTGGTCGATCACAATGGCACCGCCCGAAGGCAGTTGCACGGTGCGGGCGTAGGCCGACTCGATCTGGTGCTCAATCTGGAAACGGCTGAACAGCGGCGCGTCGTCGCGGTAGCGCTTCACGCGGTTCGCAAACTCAGGCATGACGTGGCTCATGAACTGCTGAGCCTGGTCATAAATGTCATCGGTGTCGATCAGGATGTCGCCGATGTCGTTGTTGAAGTAATCGCGGATGGCGCGGATCACCAGGCTTGATTCCTGGTAAATCAGGAATGCACCTTTGCCGCCTTTAGAAGCGCCGTCGATGGCGGTCCAAAGTTTGAGCAAGTAGTTCAGGTCCCACTGCAACTCTGGGGCTGAGCGGCCGATGCCTGCGGTGCGCGCAATGATGGACATGCCTTTTGGATATTCCAGCTGGTCCATGGCTTCTTTGAGCTCGGCCCGGTCATCGCCCTCGATGCGTCGGCTGACGCCGCCACCGCGGGGGTTGTTGGGCATGAGCACCACGTAGCGGCCAGCCAGGCTGACGAAGGTGGTCAGGGCTGCACCTTTGTTGCCACGCTCTTCTTTTTCGACCTGCACCAAGAGGGATTGACCCTCCTTGATGACGTCTTGGATGCGTGCTTGGCTGACCGAGACGCCTTCAGCAAAGTACTGGCGTGAGATCTCCTTGAACGGCAAGAAGCCGTGGCGGTCTTCGCCGTAGTCCACAAAGCAGGCTTCGAGTGAAGGCTCGACGCGGGTCACTACCGCTTGGTAAATGTTGCCCTTGCGCTGTTCGCGTCCTTCAATTTCGATTTCGTAGTCGAGGAGTTTTTGTCCATCGACGATGGCCAGGCGGCGCTCTTCAGCTTGCGTGGCGTTGATCAGCATCCGTTTCATGATGCGTTCCTTTTCTTGTCAGCTTTGGCCCCAGTGCAGAAAAATGTCTGCGGGCTGAGACCTGTTTACACAACCAGCTTAGGGATTCATGAGAATCTCAAAGCCTACGTTGCCGGGACTGACACCTGAAACGAAGGGAATTGCCGAAGTGGATCGCCATTCAGCTGCGCGTGAGCGCAGGAATGGGGATCGTGGCGCGTGGATGGGGCGAGTGAAAAGGTGTGCAAAGATTCATCCACTGCCGGGGGGTTCCCCCGGTGTCCAGGACAAACAGCCGGGCACAAGGCGTGACTATGAAGCATGGCTTCGTGAGCCACTCCAACCACATCAGCAAAGTTCCGAACAACACAACCATCTCGCTTTGATCCGTCCAACAGCCTGAAAAGCTGCTGGACTTGGGGTATTCCGTATCTGGGTTTCTGGGCATCGGCCCAACCTCGGGGCGATTGACCACTGTTGGCGTTGGCCTTCAGTCTGCAAATCCTGCCGGGGGTGGCATCGATCATCTGGTTTGGCGCGGTGGTGGTGGACTAAACTCCAGCTTTGTCGGAATTCATTTCCATTTGAATCAACCACTTACAGCCAATTGCCAGTGAATCACATTATAGGGGCCAAGTCCGCCATTGCGACGCCTGCCGTCAAATGGTTGTTGGTGGACGAAGAGTCAACCGGGCAGCGATTGGACAACTTTCTGATGCGACACCTGAAGGGCGTGCCCAAAACCCACATTTACCGCATCATCCGCAGCGGTGAAGTCCGCATCAACAAGGGCCGTGCTTCGGCCGATACCCGGGTTGAATCCGGTGACGAGGTGCGCTTGCCGCCCGTGCGCATTTCGGACAAAGTGGCCGAGAAAGCCGAACGACCAGCCCCTGGGCGCGAATTCCCCTTGCTTTTTGAAGACGACAGCTTGCTGGCCATCGACAAGCCAGCAGGTGTGGCGGTGCATGGCGGGTCGGGGGTGAGCTTTGGCGTGATCGAGCAACTGCGTCAGGCACGGCCTCAAGCCAAGCTGCTGGAGTTGGTGCATCGCTTGGACCGAGATACCAGCGGCATTTTGTTGGTGGCCAAAAAGCGCAGCGCCTTGAGGCATCTGCAAGACCAATTCCGTGAGCGCGAGACAGGGAAGACCTATTTGGCGTTGGTCAAGGGCGATTGGCCGACCAAGCTCAAAGTGATTGACCAGCCCTTGCTCAAGTTTTTGCTGCAGGGCCAGGATGGTTCGGAGGGTGAGCGGCGCGTTCGTGTGACCACGCCCGAAGACCCCGATGGCATGCGCTCCATCACGTTGGTCAATGTGTCCCGGCGCTTGCCAGGGGCCACTTTGCTGGAGGTGACCATCAAAACTGGGCGCACCCACCAGATCAGAGTGCACTTGGCCTCACAAGGCCACCCGATTGCAGGCGATGACAAATATGGCGATTTTGAATGGAACCGCCAGCTGCAAAAGCCTGGGCGCAACCCGGGCCTGAAGCGCATGTTTTTACATGCTTGGCGATTGCAGTTCAACCACCCCGTGACAGCGGAGCGCGTTTCGCTACAAACCGATTTACCCCCCGAATTGAAAGCATATGTCGACCATGCCAGCCCCTCTGAATGAATTCCGGCCCCGCCAGTTTGACCTGATCGCCTTCGATTGGGATGGCACCCTGTTCGATTCCACTGCCCTCATCACCCGCTGCATTCAGCGTGCGGTGGTTGATGTGGGCGGAGCAGAGCCTACCCGCGAGGCAGCTTCCTATGTGATTGGTTTGGCCCTCATGCCTGCGCTGGCGCATGCTGCGCCCGATGTGCCTGTCGACAAATACCCGGCTTTGGGTGAGCGCTACCGCCACCATTACACCCAGCACCAACACGACATTTGCCTGTTCGATGGCGTGCTGGACCTGCTGGATGACTTGAAGGCCCGGCACCACTGGGTGACGGTGGCGACGGGCAAAAGCCGACAAGGCTTGAACGAGTCCTTGCAGGCAGTGGAGTTGCGCCACCGCTTTGACGGCTCACGCACGGCCGATGAAACGGCAGGCAAGCCCCATCCGCTGATGTTGAACGAGCTGATGCGTGAGTTTGGTGTCGAGCCCGAGCGGACCTTGATGATTGGCGACACCACGCACGATTTACAAATGGCCCTGAATGCAGGTTGTGCCAGCGTGGGTGTGAGTTATGGGGCACACGAACCTGAGGCTTTTCATGCCTTGAGCCCTCGCCATGTGGCGCACAGCGTGCGTGATTTGCACGACTGGTTGTTGCACAACGCTTGAACAGGAGTGGTGATGGAGCCGATGGTCCCTTTGTGCAACAGCGCTGACCTGGTCCATGGAGGCCGCGCCGTGCCGTTCGATATTGTTTATGCAGGTCAGACTTGCCGTGCATTTGCCATCCGTTACGAGGGCCAGGTGTACGCCTATCTGAACCGTTGCACCCATGTGGCCATGGAAATGGACTACCAGCCAGATCGTTTCTTTGATGACACTGGGCGCTGGCTGATGTGTGCAACACACGGCGCCACTTACCAGCCAGACACGGGGGCTTGCGCTGGTGGCCCCTGTCGAGGCGGCCTGGTGAAAATAGACCTTTCAGAGTGGGGCGGTGTGGTTCACTGGCATACTGCCTACAACTTAAAGCCCCTTGAATTTTGACCATGCAAGACCCCCAGGACAACACGTCCGCCTCGGCCCCTCCAGAACTCGTGAAAGAACCGCTCGCCCTCAATGAGGCTTGGGCGCGCCAAACACTGGAGCAGTTGGCCTTTGCCAGCTTGAAAGAGCAGAAAGTGGCTCGGCGCTGGAAAGTGGGCTTGCGGTCTGCTTGGCTGCTGTTTTTGGTGGTGGTATTTTGGCAGGCATTCAGCTACAAATCCC
>NZ_JBIKHV010000010.1:0-61963 GCF_044361985.1 Limnohabitans sp.
TGCGGGCAGTGTGACCGCGATGGCCCTCGACGCCTTCTGACCGGACCTTGTTCAGACCTGCGTGTCGGCATCATTGAGGTCGACACGCGGACCCATTCAGGCTGGGTGTCCCCGTTCTGACAAGCATTTACACACCGGCTCCAGACAATCACCAAGCATTTTTGAGGAATACCAATGTCCAAGCTCCCGCCCGTTTTGTCGAATCTGCCATTCCCAGTCATCGCATCGCCCCTGTTCATCATCAGCAACCCCAAGCTGGTGATTGAACAATGCAAGGCGGGTGTGGTCGGCTCCATGCCTGGATTGAATGCACGTCCTGCCGCCCAATTGGACGAGTGGTTGGCTGAGATCACTGAAACCCTGGCCGCCTACAACAAGGCCAACCCAGACAAGCCCGCTGCACCGTTTGCGATCAACCAGATCGTGCACAAGAGCAACGACCGGCTTGAGCATGACATGGCCATGTGCGTGAAGTACAAGGTGCCGATCATCATCACTTCGCTGGGTGCGCGTGAAGAAATCAATGCTGCAGCGCACAGCTACGGCGGCGTGGTGCTGCACGACATCATCAACAACAAGCACGCGCGTAAAGCGATTGAAAAAGGCGCTGATGGCTTGATCGCCGTGGCTGCAGGTGCAGGTGGGCACGCCGGCGTGAAAAGCCCCTTCGCCCTGATTCAGGAAATTCGTCAGTGGTTCGATGGCCCGGTGGCTTTGTCAGGCTCCATTGCCTCAGGCGATGCCATTTTGGCGGCCCAAGCCATGGGGGCAGACTTTGCCTACATTGGTTCGGCCTTCATCGCCACACTGGAGGCGCGGGCGGCAGAAGATTACAAGCAAGCCATCGTGGACTGCAGTTCTGATGACATCGTTTACAGCAACTTGTTCACGGGCGTGCATGGCAATTACCTGGCACCGTCGATACGCTCAGCCGGCCTCGACCCTGAAAATTTGCCGGAATCTGACCCAACCAAAATGAACTTTGGCGGCGATGCCAAAAAAGCCTGGAAAGACATCTGGGGTTGTGGTCAAGGTATCGGTGCCATCAACGCCATTCAGAGCACCGCAGAGCTGGTGGCCAAGTTCAAACGTGAGTACCAGGCTGCGCGTGCCAGGTTGGCACTTTGATGGCGGAGTCGGGGTCTGAAAACGCTGGATTCCACGCTTGAGCAGCGCCCTTCGGGGCGCTCTTTTTTGCCAGATGCACTCAAGGCTGCAGGTTGCATCCTGATCGTTTTGCACCATTTGGCCTTTTACGGACCCATGTCGGATGTGGTGATGCTGGCTTGGCCGACATTGATCGGTGGGTTTTATGACCAGGGGCGATTGGCCGTACAGGTGTTTCTGGTGTGCGCAGGCTTTTTGATGGCTGCTGCATTGACGCCCCCGCAATTACTCGGTGGGTCGCAGGCCATGAAGATGGCCTGGGGGCGTTACATGCGTCTGGTGATCCCTCTGTTGGCCGCTTTGAGCGTGACGGTGCTCTTGACCGAATACTTGAGAGCTGATCACTCGGTTTCGCACCTGTCGGCGACACCCGACTGGCCCACGGCATTGGCTCATCTTTTGTTGCTTCAGCATGTGGTGGGCATTGAGGCGCTGTCTGCTGGGATCTGGTACGTCGCGATAGATTTCCAGCTTTATTGCATCGCTTTGCTGACGATGCTCGGGGCCTCAAAATTGGTGCAGCGTTACCCAGGGCTGAACCTCGACAAGGTGCGTGGGCAGCTTTGGCTGGGCTTGAGTCTGGTTTCTTTAATCGTCTGGAACCTGAACGAGGATCTGGACGATTACGGCGTGTATTTTTTCGGCTCTTACGGCATGGGCATGCTGGCATACGGCGCTCGGCAAAGTCGTATTGGCCTCAAGGGCTGGTGGGTGTTGGTAGCGTTGGGTTTGTTTGTTTTATGGGTAGATCCACGTTGGCGAATTGCCACAGCCTGGGGCTGTGCCTTGCTGCTGGCGGCAGCGCCACAATACTTGTTTTCAGGTGAGATGCTGTCCTTGCGCATGCGCCACGCCGTGCAGTGGCTTTCTGGGGTGTCTTATTCGGTGTTTCTCATCCACTACCCTGTCAGTCTGGTGGTCAGTGCCGTGGTCACAGCTTACTGGCCCGAGGAACTGACAGCCAATGCCATGGGGATGGCTGTTTCTTTATTGATGTCGGTCTGGACAGGCCACGGGCTGAATAGGCTGACAGAGCGTCAACCGCAAAATATCAGGCACTTGAGTGTGTGGAGCCTCATCTTCATGGCCAGCGTAGCACTGGCCATGAGTGGGTCATGAGGCAGCTTTGACCTTCTCGGTGATGTAGGCCAAAGCCTCTTCCACCTGGTCAATCAGAATCAGGCACAAATCGCCTGGTGACAGGCGGGCCAGCGCTGTGTCAATGGCATTGAACTCTCCCTGAATGTCTTGTACATGGGTGGTTCGGACGGCACCTTGCAAACCTTCGCGCAGCAATCGAATGACCTCGCCGTCTGCACGCCCGCGTTGGCAGGCATCTTGGTACAGCAAGACTTCGTCAAAAGCCTGACCCAGAATTTTGGTTTGATCGCGAATGTCCTGATCGCGCCTGTCGCCCGCCCCGCTGATGACCACCAAGCGTTTGTGGGCTGGCATGTTGTCGACTGCCTGCACCAGCGCCTGGATGGCGTCAGGATTGTGACCGTAGTCGGCGATCAAGGTGGCGCCGCGGTAGTCAAACACGTTGAACCGACCCGGCACACCCTGAATATCGCTGATGAAAGTGGCCACGCCTTGTGCAATCGCATCCCATGGCACACCCACAGCCCAAGCTGCAGCAATGGAAGCCATGACGTTTTCTGTCTGAAAGCCGATTTGGCCTTGCCGGGTGATGGGCACCTGTGACAGCGGAATGCGGAAAATTTGTTTGCCTTTTTGGGCCACGATCTGACCGTCTTCAGTGAACACCACGCGTTTTCCCTGGGCACGGTGGGTCGCCAAAACGGGCTGGTTGGCGTCGAGCGCAAAAAATGTCACATCGCCAGGGCAGTGCGGTGCCATGGAGGCCACGGCAGGGTCTGCGGCATTGAGCACAGCCATGCCGTTTTGTTCCACGTTGAGCACGATCACGCGTTTCAGCACTGACAGGTCTTCCAGGGTCGTGATGTAGTTCAGGCCCAGGTGATCACCGCCGCCCAGGTTGGTCACGATGGCCACGTTGCAGCGGTCAAAGGCCAGGCCTTCGCGCAGCAGGCCGCCACGGGCCGTCTCGAACACCGCAGCATCCACATCGGGATGCATCAACACGTTGCGTGCACTGCGGGGGCCGCTGCAGTCACCCGAGTCGGTCTGGCGGCCGTTCACATAAACGCCATCGGTGTTGGTCATGCCGACGCGCAAACCTTTGGCTTTCAGTAAATGGGCTGTCAGGCGCACGGTGGTTGTTTTGCCATTGGTGCCGGTGACCGCAATGACCGGAATGCGGCCGGTTGCGCCGTTCGGAAACATCTGGTCGATCACGGCATTGCCCACATCGCGGCCCTTGCCATAAGAAGGACTGATGTGCATGCGCAATCCAGGGGCAGCATTGACTTCAACGACGCCCCCGTTTTGGTCTTCCAGAGGACGCAACACGGATTCACACACCACGTCCACGCCACAAATATCCAGCCCCACCATCTGAGCCGCTTCAATGACCCTGGCGGCGACTTCAGGGTGCACATCGTCGGTCACATCTGTGGCACTGCCCCCCGTGGACAGGTTGGCGTTGTTGCGCAAGATGACGCGGCGCCCCTTTTCGGGCACCGATTCGGGCTCGAGGTCCTGGGCGTGCAAGCGGCCAATCGCAATGTCATCAAACCTGATTTTGGTCAGCGAGGTGGAGTGACCCGTGCCTCGGCGGGGGTCAGTGTTGACCAGGTCCACCAGTTGGCGCACGGTGTGTTTGCCATCGCCCACCACCAGTGGGGGGTCACGTCGAGCCGCAGCGATCAGTTTGTTGCCCACCACCAGCAATCGGTAATCGTGGCCAGGCAAAAACTTCTCGACCATGACCGTGCCATAACGTTCGGCCGTGGCATAGGCTTTGTCAAAGGCTGCACGCTCGGTGATATTGACGGTGACCCCTTTGCCTTGGTTGCCATCCTGCGGCTTGACCACAACGGGAAAGCCCACTTCCTTGCCGATGGCCCAGGCTTCTTCGAGGGTCTGTGCCGGACGACCCAAGGGCACGGGCACGCCGGCTGCGTGCAGCAGCTTTTTGGTCAGGTCTTTGTCTTGGGCAATCGATTCGGCGATCGCACTGGAGGCGTCAATTTCAGCGGCTTGAATACGCCGTTGTTGAGAGCCCCAGCCAAATTGAACCAGACTGCCATCGGTCAAGCGTCGCAAGGGAATCCCTCTGGCGACGGCTGCGTCCACGATGGAGCCTGTGGAGGGACCTAGCCGCACATCTTCGTCCAGTTCATGGAGCTGTGCCAAGGCACTTTCCAGATCGAAGCTGTGACCTGCTGTAGCCGCTTTGCAGAGTTGCTCGGCCAGTTCAAGCGCCAGGCGACCAACAGCTTCCTCGGAATACTGCACGACAACCTGGTAGACACCCGCCTCTTGGGTGGCGGTGGTGCGGCTGAAGGTCACAGGGCAGCCTGCGTGGGCTTGCAAAGCCAGTGTGACTTTTTCCAGGGCATGCGCCATCGATGGCGACTGTCCGGGGCGGCTGCCGTCAATGGGTCCGACCTCGGGAAAGATGCGCCGCAGACGCTGCTCAATGGGGTGGTTGGACAAGAGGCTGCGTTCGGCCTCAGGACACGTGACGATCGCCTCCATGGCCGTGTGACGACTCCACAAATTGGGGCCGCGCAGTGCGCGAATTCTTGACACTTCCATGAACCAGTATTCCTGTGATGAGCTGAGGCCGAAGGGCTTGTCGAATATCAATGAGAGTTGTTCTGGCCAAAGCTTTTGACACCAGCACGGATCAAATCCACGCTGATGTCCAAGGCCCATGCCACGCTGGCGGCAACCAGCATGTCGTCGGTGGTGAGTTGGCCTTCCTGCAACAGACGCGAGACTGCGGGGCGCTTGGCGGACAAGACGAGAGATTCGCGTTGGCCTTCACTCAAAACCAGCTGTCCATCACGCCAGAAGGCAATGCGGCCGCCTTCCGTCGAATGGGCCAAAAGGCGAGGATTTTTTTCGTCGTCGGCATAAAAGATCACACTGCCATCGCAATAGCGGCTCAGATCGGCCACTTGGGGGTCGGCAGCATTCAGTACAGCCGTTCCATGGGGCAAAACCACGTCGATTTGTGTGCGCACATAGGTGGGTATTTTTTCATCGTCGCCAGGGTACAAGTCATCCAAGCCGCGGGCCGTGGGCATGCGTGTGACCACACCGACCTGGCAGCGGTCATAAGGCAAACCTTCTGTCAGCAAATGCCGGAGGTCGCTTTCAAAAACGGCTGTTTGAACCGAGCGGTTGATCAGCAGTCGCTGGGCATTGTCCCAGTCCATGCAGCCTTCGCTTTGCAGTTTGCGCTGGTTCATGAACAAGCCGTCTGCACAGGCCAGGCCGGTGTACAGACCCTTGAGGTGCAAAAGCCAAGACACCAATTGCGCGGGGCGTGAGGTGTCCCCATCGCCCATGAGGCCGACCACCGGAATCCGTCCGGTGTCGGTGGGCTTGAACAAATGGTTGGCAATGGCTTGACCAACAGGTCGGGGTTTGCCAACGGCGGGCTTCAGGTGCATCAGCAAACCTGGGCCTGCATTGACCTCGACAATGGCACCCCCTTGCGCGGCCAGGGGCCGGGAAATGTCTTGCGCAACCAGGTCGACGCCAGCGATGTCCAGACCCACCACACGTGCCGCCAGCACAGCTTGCGCGGCCAATTCGGGGTGCACTTCATCGGTGACATCCAGCGCCATGTTGCCGGTGCGCATGATGAGCACGGAGCGGCCTTTTTCGGGCACGCTGTTGGGCGTCAGCCCCTGACGCTTGAGTTCCAACACCGAAGTGGTGTGCTCGTCCAGCCGGATGGTGTCGAGGGGGAAGTCTTCCTCTTCGCCACGGCGGGGGTCGGAGTTGATTTGAAGTTCGATCAACTGCGACACGGTGTGTACGCCATCACCCACCACGCTGGCGGTCTCGCCCTTGTTGGCGGCGACCACATGGTCACCCACCACCAGCAGGCGGTGCTCTTCACCCAAGATGAAACGCTCCACCATGACTTCGCTACCCTCCGCCAGGGCGATACCGTAGGCGGCTTCGATGTCTTCTTGTTTTGAAAGCTCGAGTGAAACACCACGCGCGTGGTTGCCGTCGGTGGGTTTGACGCACACGGGCAAGCCAATGTCTTGCGCAGCTTCCCAGGCGGCAGAAGGGCTGTCCACGATTTGTCCTTGGGGGACAGGGACGCCGCACATGCTGAGCAGCTGTTTGGTCAGGTCTTTGTCTTTGGAAATGCCTTCGGCAATCGCACTGGTGCGATCGGTTTCGGCCGTCCAGATGCGGCGCTGCTGGGCGCCATGGCCGAGTTGTACCAGGTTGCCATCGTTCAGGCGGATGGCCGGAATGCCACGGTCACTTGCCGCGTCCACGATGCTGGCCGTGCTGGGGCCGATGCACAGGCTGTCGACCATTTGCTTGAGGCGGTTGATTTCACCTTTGACGTCGAAGGGACGGTCTTCGATGGCGGCCAAGATCAGGTCACGGGCGGTCTCCAGCGCGCTGCGGCTGACGGCTTGATGGCGCGTGCGGATCACCACTTTGTAGACGCCTCTGGGTCCTGCTTCGCGGGCTTTGCCAAAACCGGTTTGCATGCCGGCCTGGGTTTGCAACTCCAGGGCGACGTGTTCCAGCACGTGGCCTGCCCATGTGCCTTCTTCTAGACGTTGCAAAAATCCCCCGCGTTCGCCCACGCTGCAGCGGTGCTCGATCATGCCCGGCAGCCAAGCCGTCAAGCGTTGGTTAAACCCCGGTAAGGTATTGGAGGGAAAGTCTTCCAGGGCGCCAATGTCGATCAGCGCTTCCATCACAGGACGGTATGTCCAGATGTTCGGACCGCGCAAATGGGTCATGCGCAGAAATTGGATAGTTTTGGCGTTCATGAATGAAAAGGGCGGCTATACAATGACCGGCCCGTCATGGCGCTGGTGGATTGCTCTGGATTCAAAAAATACATGGGCAGTTCATGTGCAGTCGTGGGCGACATCAGTGGTTGTTTTTTGTCTCGTCGGCCGCCACGGTCGTTCGAGTCGTTTCCGGTTCATCCCTCATGACATCAACTTCTTCTTTGGCCTGTGCATCCCGTCAGGTGCTTCCTGACGCTTGGCAGGTTGATGTCCATTCTTGCCTGCTGCCTGGAGAAAACGCAACAGCCTGGCTCGAGGTTGACCTTGACGGCAGTTTGCAATTCGCCAAAAGTGCCATCATTCTGACCGATCAGCGGGTCTTATCCCGGGCTGACGGTGAAAAAAACTGGTCCAGTTGGGCTTTGCAGCCGGATTTGTTGCTCAAGCTCACAGACCATGCGGGTGTGGGCTGCCTTGCATTGACCACCACGCAGGAACAGTTGACGGTCTGGCGATTCACTCTGGGGCTGCAGGCTGCGGTGGCCCGCTGGGCGGCGCAGTTTGAAAGTCAGATGGTGCAACTGGGGCAGACCGCAGAGGGCCGCCCCTTGCAAACCGCCTTGTCCGGCTCGGTTTGCCCGGTCTGCCAGGCGCTGATGTCGGATGAAGATGAAGAGTGTTCCCGTTGCGGTCGGGCAGAGCTGGCGCCCCCATCGACCTGGACCCTGTTCAAGCTGTGGCGCTTTGCCAAGCCTTACCAAGGGTCACTGCTGGCGGGATTCTTGCTCACTTTGGCAGCGACGGCGGCGACTTTGGTGCCCCCTTACCTGACCATGCCCCTGATGGATGACATCCTCATCCCTTATCAAAATGGCAAGACCATCGATCCAGGTCTGGTTTCTCTTTACCTGTTGGGGCTGATGGGTTCTGCCTTATTGGCCTGGGGCCTGGGGTGGGCCAAAACTTATATTTTGGCCTTGGTTTCCGAGCGCATTGGCGCCGATTTGCGCACCACCACCTACGAGCATTTGCTGAAACTTTCGCTTGAATATTTTGGTGGACGCCGCACGGGGGACCTGATTGCCCGAATCGGCAGCGAGACGGATCGAATCAATGTGTTCATCTCGCTCCACCTGCTCGACTTTGCGACCGATGTGTTGATGATCTTGATGACGGCCATCATTTTGTTCACCATCAACCCGACCTTGGCCTTGGTGACCCTGTTGCCCTTGCCCTTCATTGCCTGGTTGATCCATGTGGTGCGCGAAAAATTGCGTACCGGTTTCGAGAAGATTGACCGCGTCTGGGCTGAGGTGACCAACGTGCTGACCGACACCATTCCGGGCATTCGGGTGGTCAAGGCTTTTGCACAGGAAGACCGCGAAGCCCAGCGTTTCAAGGACGCCAACCAACACAACCTGCTGGTCAATGACCGCTTGAATCGGGTTTGGTCATTGTTCTCTCCCACCGTGACTTTGATGACCGAGATCGGTTTGCTGGTGGTCTGGGGCTTTGGCATCTGGCTGGTCTCTGACGACCAGATCACAGTGGGCGTGCTGACCGCTTTTCTGGCCTACATCGGCCGTTTTTACGGCCGACTGGATTCCATGAGCCGAATTGTCTCGAACACACAAAAAGCGGCTTCGGGAGCCAAGCGTATTTTTGACATCCTCGACCATGTCTCCAGCGTCCCCGAGCCCATTCAACCCGTCGCTTTGCCCACCCCAGTGCAAGGCCACATCACGCTGCGCGATGCCGGCTTTCGCTACGGCAACCGCGCGGTGATCCGCCAACTCAACCTCGATATACAACCCGGGCAGATGATTGGGCTGGTGGGCCACAGTGGTTCGGGCAAGAGCACGCTGGTCAACCTGATTTGCCGCTTTTACGACCTGACCGAAGGCGTGATCGAGCTGGATGGAATCGATATCCGGCAGCTGAAAGTGGCCGACTACCGGCGTCAAATTGGCTTGGTGCTGCAAGAGCCTTTCTTGTTCTTTGGCACGATCGCCGACAACATTGCGTACGGCAAACCCGAAGCGCGCCGTGAAGACATCGTGGCGGCTGCCCGTGCTGCCCATGCCCATGAATTTATTTTGCGCATGCCACAGGGTTATGACTCGCTGGTGGGTGAGCGCGGACAGGGATTGTCCGGTGGTGAACGCCAACGCATTTCGATTGCACGGGCTTTGCTGATCAATCCGCGCATTCTGATTTTGGACGAGGCGACTTCGGCGGTGGACACCGAAACCGAAAAGGAAATTCAAAGGGCTTTGGACAACCTGGTGCGCGGGCGCACCACGATTGCGATTGCGCACCGGCTGTCTACCTTGCGCAAGGCCGATCGCCTGGTGGTCATGGACAAAGGGGTGGTGGTGGAAGAGGGCACACACGATGCATTGATCGAGGCGCAAGGCGCTTATTGGCGTCTTTATGAAGCCCAGCAACGGCAAGCTGAAACCGAAGCGGTGTTGGGTGGCAGCATCGAAGTCGCACAGCAAAAGGTGAGCGCATGAACCCGTTTGATCTGCAACGCGATGCCTTTGGTCGCTGGGTTCTGCAAATGCCCGATGGCACCCGCCATGTCCCTGTCATGGCATTGCGCGCTTACCCCGTGTCAGCGCCTGACGCAGGTGTGGCGCTGATGGATGCTGACGGGAATGAAATTGTCTGGATCGAGGCGCTGGCCCAGCTCGATCCCCCATTGCGTTCGCAGGTGCTGCAAGCCTTGAACGAGCGCGAATTTTTGCCAGAAATTATCCAGCTGACCGATGTCAGCAGTTTTGCCACACCCTGCACCTGGTCGGTCGTCACCGACCGGGGCGTCACGCAGTTTCTGCTTAAGGGCGAAGAAGACATCCGACGTCTGACGGGCACCGTGCTGTTGGTCAACGATGTCAATGGGGTCCAGTTCATGATCCGCGACCTGACGGCCATGGACAAACACTCGCGCAAACTGCTCGACCGATTCCTCTGAATTGTTGTTAGCCGTGGTTCAAAGTGGCCAGACTGAGCCGTGCTCAGGCACCAGTGCTCGCCACTTGATCTCGTGCTCGATGCGCTGGCGCAGCATGTCCGATCCCTCGCGCTCACCGTGCACCACATACACCTGGTCCGGTGCGCTGGGCATTTTGTGCAACCAGCTCATCAACTGGTTGGCATCGGCATGCGCGGAAGCTGACTCGATTTGCACCACTTCGGCCCGCACGGTCACATCTTGTGCATGGATCCGAAGGGTGCTGTGACCGCTGGCCAGCGCCGCGCCACGGGTGCCTGGGGCCTGATAGCCCGTCAGGATGACCATGTTGCGATGATCGCCGGCGTATTGCATCAGGTGGTGCAATACCCGCCCCCCGGTGGCCATGCCACTGGCCGCCAAGATCACCATGGGGCCATGGCGGTGCAGCAATGACTTGGACTGCTCGGGCGTCTCCAGCATGGTGGCCACATGGTCCATGTTGCGCACCTCCTGCGCACTCAGGCGGTGCTCGCCGGGATGGCGTTCAAACAAGGCGGTGGTGTGAATGGCCATGGGACTGTCCAGAAAAATGGGCAGGCCCTTGGCAATTTGCCCGGCGGCCTTGAGCTGCGCAATGGTGTGCAACACGGCTTGCGCTCGCCCTACGGCAAACACCGGCACCACAGCCACGCCGCCGCGTGCAGCCAGCTTGTGCAAAAGGGGGCCAAGTTCTTCAAACAGTTTTTCCTTGGGGTGCTGGCGATCGCCATAGGTCGATTCGATCAAGACGGTATCGGCCTGCGGTGGCGGTTCTGGTGGGTTCATCAGCGGGTCGTCAGGACGGCCAAGATCACCCGAAAACAAAATGCGCCGTCCGCCTACATCCAGCAGCAAACTCGCCGCGCCCAGAATGTGGCCTGCCGGCTGAAAGCGCGCCTTCCAGCCGCGAATCGGTTCGAACCACTGACCTTGTTTTTCAGCGTGCAACTGTTTCAAGCTGTGGATGGCTTCTTGCTTCGTGTACAGCGGCAGGGCTGGGGCGTGTTTGGAGAAGCCGTGCCGATTGGCAAAAAAAGCATCTTCTTCCTGAATGTGCCCACTGTCCGGCAGCAAGATGCTGGCCAGATCGCATGTGCCCGTTGTGGCGTGCACCCGGCCACGAAAGCCGTTTTTGACCAATAAGGGCAGGTAGCCGCTGTGGTCCAGATGCGCATGGGTCAGGACCACGGCTTGGATATCACCGGGCACCACTGGCAAGGGATTCCAGTTGCGCAAACGCAGTTGTTTATAGCCCTGGAACAAGCCGCAATCTACCAGCAAGCGCTGGTGATTGTGTTCAATCAAGTACTTGGAGCCGGTCACGGTGTCGGCTCCGCCCAGGAAGGTGATGGTGGCGCTCATGTCTGCATGTTGCGCCTCAATAAAAAAGGCGGTTTGACGCAAGTCAAACAGCCTTTCGGTGAACGCCGGGCTTTACGCGCCGAAGAACCCCTTGAGTTTGTCGGTCCAGCTTTCGCCGCTGGGTTGGTGCTTCCCACCGCCTTTGCTCAGCGAGTCATCAAACTCCTTGAGTAATTTTTTCTGGTGCTCGGTGAGCTTGACAGGGGTCTCCACCGTGATGTGGCAATACAAATCACCGGGGTAACTGCCCCGCACGCCCTTGATGCCTTTGCCGCGCAAGCGGAATTGTTTGCCCGTCTGAGTGCCTTCCGGGATGTCGATGGCGGCTTTTCCACCCAAAGTGGGCACGTCAATTTCGCCACCCAAAGCCGCTTTGGTGAAGCCGATGGGCACAGCGCAGTGCAGGTCATCGCCATCGCGCTCAAAAATCGCATGCTTCTTGAGGCGAATCTCGATGAACAGATCACCCGGTGGGCCGCCATTGGTGCCAGGTTCGCCGTTGCCTGCACTTCGGATGCGCATGCCGTCATCGATGCCTGCCGGAATTTTGACTTCGAGTGTTTTTTGTTTTTTGACCTTGCCTTGCCCTTGGCATGTGCCGCAAGGCTCAGGGATGATCTTGCCAGTGCCTCGGCAATGCGGACAGGTTTGCTGCACGCTGAAAAATCCTTGACGCATTTGCACCTGGCCCTGCCCGTGGCAGGTTGCGCAAGTTTTTGCACTGGTGCCCGGTTTGGCGCCGGTGCCACTGCAGGTGTCACAGGCATCCCAGCTCGGAATGCGCAATTGCGAATCCTTGCCATGGGCGGCTTCTTCGAGCGTGATTTCCATGGCGTAGCTCAGGTCAGCACCACGGAATACCTGGCGTCCACCGCCACGCCCACCGCGGGCCTGGCCACCAAAAATGTCGCCAAAAATGTCACCAAACGCATCACCAAAACCGCCAAAGCCTTCGGCACCGCCGCGCATATTGGGGTCGACACCGGCGTGCCCGTGCTGGTCGTAGGCGGCACGCTTTTGGGCATCCGACAACATCTCGTAGGCTTCTTTGACCTCTTTGAACTTGGCTTCGGCTTCTTTGGCCTTGGCGTCCTCACCCTGGTTGCGATCAGGGTGGTACTTCATCGCCAGTTTGCGATAAGCCTTTTTGATGTCTTCGTCTGAGGCGTTTTTGGCAACACCCAGCACTTCGTAAAAATCTCGTTTGGCCATGGGGCAATCCAACCGTTAGAACAAGAACGCCGCGAAGGTGATTCAGGGCTCTGAATCAGCTTGCGCGGCGGGATTGCGGGAAACCCGCAAAGCGTGGGGTATCAGCCCTTTTTGACTTCCTTGACTTCA
The DNA here is from genome assembly GCF_044361985.1 of Limnohabitans sp. Taxonomy (GTDB): domain Bacteria; phylum Pseudomonadota; class Gammaproteobacteria; order Burkholderiales; family Burkholderiaceae_C; genus Limnohabitans_A. The sequence continues at coordinate 12,739 of NZ_JBIKHV010000010.1, forward strand.
GCGTCCACCACGTTGTCATCTTGTGGTTTAGCGTCGGTAGCACCTGCGGCAGCTGCGCCCGCAGCAGCTTGCTGCGCTTGCATATCCGCATAAACTTTTTCGCCCAGCTTCTGGCTGGCGGTCATCAGGGCTTCAGTTTTGGCTTCGATGGCGTCTTTGTCTTCGCCTTTCAAAGCTTCTTCCAGTGATTTGGCGGCGGCTTCGATGGCTTCTTTCTCAGCCGCTTCGATCTTGTCGCCGTGCTCGGTTAGGCTTTTCCTGACGCTGTGGACCGCGGCTTCTCCGGCGTTGCGAGCTTGCACCAATGCGAGTTTCTTTTTGTCTTCTTCCGCGTTCAGCTCGGCGTCTTTCACCATTTGCTGAATTTCAGCTTCAGACAAGCCCGAGTTGGCCTTGATCGTGATCTTGTTTTCTTTGCCGGTGCCTTTGTCTTTGGCGCCCACGTGCAAGATGCCGTTGGCGTCGATGTCAAAAGACACTTCGATTTGCGGTGTGCCGCGTGCTGATGGCGGGATGCCTTCGAGGTTGAATTCACCCAGCGCTTTGTTGCCGCTGGCGATCTCGCGCTCTCCCTGAAAGACCTTGATCGTTACAGCCGGCTGGTTGTCCTCGGCGGTCGAGAAGGTCTGGGCAAACTTGGTCGGGATGGTGGTGTTCTTGGTGATCATCTTGGTCATGACACCGCCCATGGTTTCAATGCCCAAAGACAAAGGCGTCACGTCGAGCAGCAGCACGTCGGTGCGATCACCCGACAAAACCTGGCCCTGAATCGCAGCGCCAACGGCCACAGCTTCATCGGGGTTCACGTCCTTGCGTGGCTCTTTGCCAAAAAACTCTTTGACCTTCTCTTGCACCTTGGGCATGCGTGACATGCCGCCCACCAAAATGATGTCGTCGATGTCGCCGACCGACACACCCGCGTCCTTGATCGCTGTGCGGCAAGGGGCGATGGTGCGCTCTATCAGTTCTTCTACCAACTGCTCCAGCTTGGCGCGGGTCAGCTTGATGTTCAGGTGCTTGGGGCCTGTGGCATCTGCTGTGATGTACGGCAGGTTGATGTCGGTCGAGGCCGAGCTGGACAATTCGATCTTGGCTTTTTCAGCGGCTTCTTTCAGGCGCTGCAGGGCCAGCACGTCTTTGGCCAGATCAACGCCGGATTCTTTCTTGAACTCGGTGATGATGAAGTCGATGATGCGCTGGTCGAAGTCTTCGCCGCCCAGGAATGTGTCGCCGTTGGTTGAAAGCACTTCGAATTGCTTTTCACCATCGACGTCGGCGATTTCGATGATGGACACGTCGAATGTGCCGCCACCCAGGTCATACACGGCAATCTTGCGATCGCCTTTTTCGGTTTTATCTAGACCGAAGGCCAAGGCAGCAGCCGTGGGTTCGTTGATGATGCGTTTGACGTCCAGGCCGGCAATGCGGCCCGCGTCTTTGGTGGCCTGGCGCTGCGCATCGTTGAAGTAAGCGGGCACCGTGATCACGGCCTCGGTCACTTCTTCGCCGAGGTAGTCTTCGGCGGTTTTCTTCATCTTGCGCAAGATCTCGGCGCTGATTTGCGGCGGGGCCAGTTTTTGGCCACGCACCTCCACCCAAGCGTCGCCGTTGTCGGCTTTGGCAATGGTGTAAGGCATCAGGTCGATGTCTTTTTGGACTTCTTTTTCCGCGAACTTGCGGCCGATCAGGCGCTTGACCGCGTAAAGGGTGTTCCGGGGGTTGGTGACTGCCTGGCGCTTGGCCGACGCGCCGACCAGGATTTCGCCGTCTTCTTGGTAGGCAATGATGGACGGGGTGGTGCGAGCGCCTTCGGCGTTTTCGATCACTTTGGTCGTGTTGCCTTCCATGATGGCCACGCACGAGTTGGTGGTGCCCAAGTCAATACCGATGATTCTTCCCATTTTTATGCTCCGAAATTGATTGAAATGCAGATGATTTGCAATTGGGGGGCAGGAGGAACTTTTCAAGTCCCCCTGCTCCAAAAAAGGTTTTGGGCGAAAGCCTGTGCTTACTTGGGGGCTGTGACCGTGACCAAAGCTGGGCGCAGCACGCGGTCAGCGATCGAGTAGCCCTTTTGCAGCACCGAGACCACGGTGTTGGCCTCTTGTTCGGCGGGGACTACGCTGATGGCTTGGTGGTGGTGCGGGTCAAATTTGGTGCCAGCGGGAGGGGCTATTTCAAGCACTTTGTTGCGTTCCAGCGCACTTTTGAGCTGACGCAGGGTCGCTTCTGAGCCTTCGCGGATTTGCTCGATGGTGACATTGGGGATGGCCAGGCCGGCTTCCAGGCTGTCCAGCACGGGCAGCAGACTGTCTGCAAAGCCCTCAACGGCGAACTTGCGCGCCTTGGCGATTTCATCATCGGCTCGACGGCGTGCGTTTTGCACATCGGCCTGGGCACGCAGGAATTGATCGGCCAGATCGGCGTTTTGCGCCTTCAAATTGGCCAACTCAGCCTGTGCATCGCCCAGCAGGTCAAGGGGGAGGGAGAACGAAGGGGTGGCTTCAGCGGCCAGTTCTTCGTTGCTCAAAGGGGTGCTGTTGGGGTTTTGTGTGGCTTCTGACATGAACAATGTCCGCAAAAATGATGACCCCAATTAAGTAGGGGCGTTGTCTCGGGCTTCAAGAGCTCAAGAAAAAACCCGCCAGTGGCGGGCAGAGTCCGGGAGGATAAAAGCAGCAGGCTCAGCTTAAAGCCAGCAATTCCACGTCGAACTTCAACGTGGCGTTGGCCGGAATCACGCCGCCAGCGCCGCGGGCGCCATAGCCCAGCTCAGATGGAATGATCAGGGTGCGCTGACCGCCCACCTTCATGCCAGCCACACCTTCGTCCCAGCCTTTGATGACCATGCCAGCGCCCAGCCCAAACACAAAAGGATCGCGGCGGTCACGGCTGGAGTCGAACTTGGCGCCTTGCACCCCTTCGTTGTAGAGCCAGCCGGTGTAGTGCACCGTCACATCTTGACCTGGGGTGGCCTCGGCGCCTTCGCCCACAACGGTGTCTTCGTATTGCAGGCCGGAGGGTGTGGTGTTCATGGGTAAGCTTTCATCAGGGAATGGCCCGGTGTCGCCCTGTGGCGATCCCGGAGGTCGAAAACCCAAAATTATGCCAGCACAAAAGGACTGCTGCCATCGGACAGGCTGTAGCGCTTGTGCTTGATCAGGTCAAAAGCCCCCTCCGAGCCAAGTCGCGCATCAGGGCGCTCACCCCGTAAGTCCAAGGCTTGGCCTGGTCGGATGTGGTGACCTGATTGACCAGGGCGCCCAGCAAAGGGGTGGAGACGCTGACCACATCGCCCACTACATGCGTGAAGCCCTGACCTGGGCCATGGCGGTCTTGGGTGGGGGCAAACATGGTGCCCAGAAACAGCATCATGCCGTCGGGGTATTGGTGATATTTGCCCATGGCTTGCCCGACCAGATCCAGGGGGTCCCGGCTGATTTGCGACAGGGAACTGCTGCCTTGCATGACAAAACCCTCAGGGCCTTGCACTTTCAGGCTCAAATCACACTGGCGCACATCGTCGATGCCAAAGTGCGCGTCAAACAGGCGAATGAAAGGGCCGATCGCGCAACTGGCGTTGTTGTCCTTGGCCTTGCCCAGCAGCAACGCGCTGCGGCCTTCAAAGTCGCGCAGGTTCACGTCGTTGCCCAAAGTTGCACCCACCACTTCACCGCGCGAATTGGCCGCCAACACAATTTCGGGCTCGGGGTTGTTCCATTGGCTGCCCGGGTGGATGCCGACCATTGCCCCAGTGCCCACCGCGCTCATGGGCTGGGCTTTGGTGAAGATCTCGGCATCTGGCCCGATGCCGACTTCAAGATACTGAGACCACATGCCTTGGGCCAGCAGCACTTCTTTGAGTTTGGCCGATTCGGGCGAACCGGGTTTCACGCTGCGCAAGTTGTCGCCGATCACGGCCACCACCGCTTGCCGCACAACCTCGGCCCGGCTGGCATCGCCCCGGGCTTGCTCTTCGATCACCCGTTCCAGCATGCTGGCCACAAAGGTCACGCCTGCAGCCTTGATGGCTTGCAAATCGCAAGGCGCCATGAACCAGGGCATGGCAGGGTCACGACTGGCCTCGTCGCTGTTGGCCAAAACTGCTTCTGTGTCGGCCAGACGTGTGGCCTTCTCGGATGCCAAGAATTGACGGACCCGATGCGCGGGCTGGTCTTGTTCGAGCAAAGCGCTGCAGGTGGTGGCCAATAGGGAAAGGTCTAGCACGCTTTGAGGCGTGACCGCGACCAAGACCGGCCCGGTATCGGGTCGCCACATGCGACCGATCAACAAGGCATGTTCACAAAACTGGGGCAAAGAAGTGTTGTTCATGGGGTATTTGGGCAAAACGATGCTGAATATCTTGCCAGATCAGGGGGCTGCAAGCTGTCACGCACAGGCTTTCTCAAATCAGGGGGGCCGCTGGTTTCAGACGCATTTTGTTGCAAGCTTGTGCGGTGCGGCAGCAACACTTTGCCCAATTGACCTTAGAGTTGCCAACTTGGATTGAAAGGATCTTCCAGATGAACACGATGACTGCATTCAAAAGCGCTGGTGCGTTGACTTGTGCCTTGGCCATTTTGCTGACGGGTTGCGCGACAGCCACCCCCGAGCAAAAGGGCGCGGGGACAGGTGCCGTGATTGGCGCTGTGGCGGGCCAAATCTTGGGACGTGACAGCAAGGCAACCGCCATTGGCGCGGGCTTGGGTGCCCTGGGCGGCTATGTCTGGTCGAAAAACATGGAAGACAAAAAGCGCGCCATGGAAACCGCCACAGCGGGCACGGGCACAGTGGTCACCCAAACCGCAGACAACCAGCTCAAATTGAGTATCCCGAATGACATTTCTTTTGACTCAGGCCGGTCTGACATCAAGCTAAATCTACGCCCGATCCTGGACCAGTTTGCGCAAGGTCTGGGTCAGCAGCCCAGCATGGAAGTGCGCATCGTAGGCCACACCGACAACACCGGCAGCGATGCCATCAACAACCCCTTGTCGGTCAACCGCGCCCAAAGTGCGCGTGATTATTTGGTCTCCCGCGGCGTGAGCAGCAGCCGCATCGCGATTGATGGACGGGGTTCGCGCGAACCCATTGCTGACAACGCCACAGAAACTGGCCGGGCACGCAACCGCCGCATTGATATCTTCTTGGCCGAGCGCGGTCAAAGGTAAATTTTTTGTAGCAGCGTCAGCAGGGTTTTTCGTTGCGCAGGCGTGAGCTTGGCGGTTTTCTCGATTTCCAGTTCACTGGCGGCTTGCTCGGCTTGCACCATCAAGGCTTGGCCCTTTTCAGAGGCATGCAAACCGACCGCTCGCCCATCGTGGGGGTGCGGCTTGCGCTCGATCAGTCCTCGGGATTCCAGGGACTGAATCAGCCCCACCAGGTTTGGGGGCAGCAGGTTGAGCGTGGCGCAAAGCTGGCGGGAGGTCACGCCGGGGTTGTGCTGGATGGTGGACATGACTGAAAAATCCACCGGCTTGAGCCCATAGGGTGCCAGTCGCTCTAGAAACAACTCGATGATGCTCAGTGCCGCCCTGCGAGCGTTGTAGCCCATCAGGGTTTGCAAAAAGCGGGTGTCCACCTTGTCGATGGCCACCAACGGTTGCTCGCCGTGTGCCCCGGCAGAAACTTCAACTGGATTTTGTGCAGGCAGGCCCTTGGCGACAGCGCGGGGCAGAGTGCGAGGCACTTTGACGGGCACTTTTGGTTTCTTCAGGTCGCCTGTGCGGGGCGCCAAGGTTTTGGTTTTGGGCATGGCGGCTTGATTATGCGGCCACTGCAGCGCACTGCGACACGATGATGAATGCCCGCATCTGGAACTCGGGAAGCACCCAATCGCGCAAAGCCTTGGCCGGCGCACGCCAGCGTGTCTCGGCTTGGGGGGTGTTGTCGTCTAGGCCCGCTTCGATGCGCAGCCAGGACCAGTCCAGCAACACGAGTGCCACGGCACGCAGGTAGTCATCGGCCACGCGAAAGGCCAGTGCAGCGTCTTGCGGTGCGGCCTTGACGATTTGCGCGGTCACAGCGCGAAGGGTCTGGATGCGCGCGCGCGCCTGTGTGCTGGCTTTGTGGCTTGCAGGCAAATCGGCCTCAATCGTATCCAGCAGGGCATACATGCCCACGCCGCCATCAGACAGCACTTTGCGAACCAGCAGGTCGATCGCCTGAATTTCGTTGGTGCCTTCGTAAATCATGGTCACGCGGGCATCGCGCACGATTTGCTCAATGCCCCACTCGCGCACATAACCGTGGCCCCCAAACACCTGCAGGCAATCGCTGCCGCCATGGAAAGCTTGGTGTGTGAAGACCGATTTCATCACCGGCGTGACCAGCGCGCACCAGCGCTGTGCGGCGGCTTGCGTATCGGCGTCGGGACTGTGCTTGATCAGGTCCAGCTCCAGCGCCGTGCGATAGGCCAGCACACGACCCGCATCGACCCAGGCACGTTGCGTGTCCAGGATGCGGCGCATGGCGGGGTGTTCACCAATCAGGTCGGCTTCGCCAGCCGATTTACCCTTGCCAGGCGCACGCATTTGGCGGCGCTCTTGCGCATAGGCATCGGCTTTTTGCCAGGCTGCATCCAAAAGGCCAATGCCTTGCAAGGCCACATGCAGGCGGGCGGCGTTCATCATCACGAACATGGCGCCCAGGCCTTTGCCAGGCTCACCCACGATGGCACACACGGCTTCGTCAAAACGCATCACGCAGGTGGGGCTGCCGTGCAGGCCCATTTTTTCTTCGATGCGGTCACAGTGCACTCGACTGCGTGTGCCATCTGGATAAAACTTGGGCACCAGAAACAACGACAGGCCTTTGGGTCCAGGCGGTGCATCGGGCAAACGCGCCAGCACCAAGTGCACGATGTTGTCGGTCAGGTCGTGTTCGCCGCCCGAGATAAAAATTTTGGTCCCGCTGACGGCATAGCGACCGTCGGACATGGGGACGGCCTGGGTGCGGGCCAGCCCCAGGTCGGAGCCCGCGTGCGGCTCGGTCAGGCACATGGTGGCCAGCCATTCGCCGCTGGCTACTTTTTCGAGGTATTGCGCTTTGAGTTCATCGCTGGCATGGTGCTTGATGCACTCGTAGGCGCCATGCAACAGGCCGGGGGCCATGGTCCAGCCGAGGTTGGCGCCGCTCAGCATTTCGTAGAGCATGGCTTCGAGCACAGCGGGCAGGCCCTGACCGCCATCTTTACTGTCGCAGGCCAGCGCGGGCCATCCAGATTGCCAGAACGTCTGGTACGCAGCCTTGAAGCCGGGTGGCATGGTGACTGCGCCGTCTTGCCATTGGGCCCCGATTTCGTCGCCATCTCGGTTGAGGGGCGCGACGACTTCGGCCACAAACTTGCTGGCTTCCTCCAGCACCTGTTGCATCAAATCAGCATCCACTTCGGCAAAAGCGGGCAAGGCGCGCACTTGGGCCGGCGCGTTCAGGACACGGGACAACAGAAATTGCATGTCTTCGGTGCCGGGCTGGTAATTGTTCATGGCGAGTTCAGTTAATCAAAAAATCCGGGGCACCGTCAGTGCGCCCCGGACCGTGGCAGCCCAGTGGCCGATCAGGAGTCGACGCTGAAGCCGATGCGCTTGATCAGCGGGCCCCAACGCTCGAGCTCCACTTGCGAGCTCTTGAGTTGGTCTGCGACGGTGCCACCAAAAGGAATCAGACCTACCACGGTCAAAGCGTCCAGCACGCCTTTGTCTTTCAACGCCGCATTGATCGCTGCATTGGCCGCCTGCACCACGTTGGCCGGGGTTTTGGCGGGGGCGTAAAAACCGAACCATTCTTCCACCGTCAACTCGGGGAAGCCCTGTTCTGCGAAGGTGGCCACATCGGGCACGAAAGGCGAACGGGTTTTGCCTGAGGTGGCCAAAATGCGCATCTTGCCGGCCTTGTGGTTGGCAATGAAGTCGCCGTGCGGTGTGAACATGCAGGCGATCTGGCCGCCAACCACGTCGGTCACACCGGGCACCGAGCCGCGGTAGGGCACATGCTTGAACTCGAAGTTTTGGTTCAGACCCAGCAAAGCGCCGACGAAGTGGGGCGTGGAGCCTGCTGCGGGCGAGCCGTAGCTGGCCTGAGCCGGGTTAGCTTTGGCCCAGACGATGAAGTCTTTAACGTTTTTGACACTGGCAGGCACCATGGGGCCGACCGCAAAGCCGTGGTGGATCATGGAGGCGGTGCCCACCGGGGTGAAGTCTTCAAAGGGCTTGTATTGCAGGTTTTTGAAGATGTGGGGGTAAAGCGAAATGGCCGAAAAAGGCGTCATGGCCAACACCGAGCCGTCGGCTGGTGCGCTTTTCAGCAGGTTCAGGGCAATTTGGCCGCCAGCCCCTGGGCGGCTGTCGATGATGCCGGCGTTTTTGCTGTAAGGGGTACCGCCAAATTTTTCAGCCACGCGACGGGCGCAAATGTCGCCAGAGCTGCCCGGAGGGAAACCGTAAAGTACTTTGACTTGCTCGATGGGCAAGCCGCTTTGTGCCCAAGCATGCTGGAAAGCGGTGCTGCCCAAAATGGCGGCACCGATGGTGGATTGAATGAATTCGCGACGGTTGCTCATGCTTGTCTCCTCGGAGGGGGGGTGGAAAACTCAGGTTGGGGGAAAACGGAAAACCAAAAAAATCAGCTGCACAAAGTCTTGATGTCTTCAGGCACCGCGATCGCTTTGATGCGGTCTGCATCGTCCGGGTGCTTGATGCAAAAAGCGCGCACTTCGGTGCCTTCGCACAGCACGGTGTCGCCACGCATCACCACATGCTTGTGCACGAAGACTTTTTCACGCCACTCCTGCACGCTGGTGTGCACTTGCAGGGTCTCGCCATAGGTGGCAGGACGGATAAATTTGGTGTTGATCTCCAGCAGCGGGGTGCCGATGATGCCGCGCGTCTTGACCAATTCTCGCCAAGGCAGAACGCCACACTTCACGAAAAAGTTCAATGAAGAGGCGTCCATCCATTTGGAAAAGTTCGGGAAGAACACGATGCCTGCGGGGTCGCAGTCACCGAACATCACTTGCACTTCGTAAACAACCGTCTTGATCATCTGGGGTCTTTCAGCGGGGGGCCATGCGAAGGGCGCCATCCAGGCGAATGACTTCGCCGTTCAGGTGGTTGTTGTGCACGATGTGCACGGCCAGTTCGGCAAACTCTTCGGGCTTGCCCAGGCGCGATGGGAAGGGAATGCTGGCGGCGAGTGACTGCTGCACGGGCTCGGGCAAGGTTTCCATCAAAGGTGTTTTGAACAGGCCGGGGGCAATGGTGCACACACGGATACCGTGCTGTGCCAGGTCACGCGCCATGGGCAGTGTCATGCCCACCACGCCGGCTTTGGAGGCGCTGTAGGCTTGTTGGCCGACTTGGCCATCAAAAGCAGCGACCGAGGCGGTGAAGACCATCACGCCGCGGGCTCCATCTTCCAGGGGGTCAAGTTTGGCGCATGCCGCAGCAAAAAGACGGGCGGCGTTGTAGGTGCCAATGAGGTTGACGTTGATCACTTTGGCAAAGTCTTCCAGCGGGGCGGCGTTGCCGTCCTTGCCGACCACGCGCTTGGCGCTGCCAATCCCTGCAATTTGCATCAGGATGCGTGCGGGGCCTTGCGCAGCGGCGGCACTCTCGATGGCTTGGGCCATGCTGTCCGGATCGCTCACATTGCATTTGACGGCAATGCCGCCGATGTCTTTGGCCACGCGCTCGGCGTTGTCCATGTTGAGGTCGAGCACCGCAACCTTGGCGCCCAGCCGGGCCAGTTCACGGGCCGTGGCCTCGCCCAAACCGGAGCCACCGCCGGTGACCAATGCTGCTTGTCCTTGGATGTTCATGTGGGTTCCTTGGTCTAAAGAGGGGGCAAATGCTTCAGGTGTGATCAGGCTGCTGCGTCGGGGTTCTCGATCAGCAACGCAATGCCCTGACCACCGCCCACGCAGGCACTCGAGATGCCATAGCGCAGGCCCGAACGTTTGAGTTCACGCGCCAGCGTGAGGGTCAGGCGCACACCAGTGGCCGCCAGCGGGTGGCCCAGCGCAATCGCGCCACCATTCACGTTGAGCTTGGACAGGTCAAGCCCCAATTCACGGCCTACCGCCAGTGTTTGCGCGCCTTGCGCTTCGTTGATCTCGAAGCGGCCAATGTCTGACAGTTTCAGGCCCGTGCGTTCCAGCAAAAGTCGAATTGCCGGTGCCGGGCCTATGCCCATGATTTCGGGCGGTACGCCCACAGCGGCAGCTGCGACCAAGCGGGCCAGAGGTTTCTTGTCATGGGCTTTGGCATACACCCCGGTAGTGACCACACAAGCAGCGGCCCCATCGACCAGTGCTGAGCTGTTGCCACCGGTTTGCACGCCGCCTTCGTAGACGGACCTGAGCTTGGCCAACACTTCGGGTGGCGAAATGCGTGGGTGGGTGTCGGCACTGACTTGGGTGACTTTGCCTTGCAACTTGATGCCACGGGCGTTGTAGCCATCGAGTTCAAATTTTTCGGTGACCACAGGCACGATTTCACCGGCATGAAAACCCGATTCCTGGGCGGCCACGGCTTTGGCAAAAGAGTCTGAGGCAAACTGGTCCACCTCTTCGCGGGTGATGTGGTATTTTTTAGCCAGGTTTTCGGCGGTCTGGATCATGTTAATGCCTGGAGCCGGATCTTTCAGGGCTTCCCACATGAAGTCCTTGAAGCCTACGGGTGCGCCGAGCTTGAAACCGGTGCGGTGGTCAAAGGCCGCAATCGGGTTGCGCGTCATGCTTTCGGTGCCGACCACCAACGCAGCCTCACACACGCCCGCTTCAATCTGCTCGCCTGCCTGGCGAAAGAGTTCAAAGCCGGTGCCGCAAATGCGCTGCACCATGATGGCGGGTACTTCTTGTGGCACGCCGGCATAGAGACCGATGTGGCGCGGCAAGACAAACTGGTCAAAGTCGCCAGGGGCCATGTTGCCCGTGATGACCGAGCCGATCTCTGTGGCTGCGATGCCGGCGCGCTTCAAGGCTTCACGGGCGGCCTTGATACCCAGGTCCGTGGGGGAGATGTGGCCGAGTGCGCCACAGTAATCGACCATGGGCGTGCGCACGCCTTCGTGCATCCAGACATCGGAAAAAGCGTTGAAAAATCCTTTGGAGGCCATGGGGTACTTTCTGTTGGAAGGGGGCTGCTTATTGAGGTTTCACAATGAAGTGCAACGCATCGGCATGCAGTGCTGCCACCGTGTCAGCCCGGTGCGCGAGCACCGAGCGTTGATTGATCGAACCTTTGTCGGTGATTTCGCCTTTGTCGATGGTGGGCGGCTCTGACAGCAGGCACAGGCGAGCGATGCGGTTGGCGCTGCCAGTGCCGCTTTTGGCCAACTCGTTGACGATCTCCTGGAACTTGGCCAGTACAGGAGCAGACGCGAGCACCTCGGACAGCGGCACGTCGGCAGCCAGGCCGCTCAAGGCACGCACGGCGGGCGTCGGGAAAATCATCGCGCCGACTTCCTTCATGTTCAGGCCGGTGAGCACTGCGTCCTGAATGTAGGGTGCGCCGGTTGCAATGATCTTGCCGCGCAGCGGACCCACGCTGACAAAGGTGCCGGTGGCCAGCTTGAAGTCTTCGGCAATGCGGCCGTCGAATTTCAGGCCCAGATGCACATCGGTTTCGTCGATCCACTTGACGGCATCGCCTGTTTTGAAGAAGCCTTCTTCGTCAAAAGCGCCAGCAGTTTCTTCGGCGTTGCGCCAGTAGCCGGGGGTGATGTTGGGGCCACGGTAGCGAACCTCGGTTTTGCCCTGCATGTCCACCAGTTTCAGTTCGAGGCCTGGTGTGGGGACGCCTAGGTCACCGGCTTGCACAAAAGGGTTGGTCACGAAAATACCAAACGGCCCGGACTCGGTCATGCCCAGACCCGTGCCCATGACGATGCGCTCGCCGACCTCGCGCTCCTGCGATTCATAGAGGCTGTCCCAAATGGGTTGGGCCAGTGCCGCACCTGCGTAAAAGAACATCTGCACGCGCGACAACAGGGTCTTGCGCAGGGCATCGTCGGTCTTCATTGCGTTGGCAATGGCTTCAAAGCCGGTGGGTACGTTGAAGTACACCGTGGGGGCGATTTCGCGCAAATTGCGCAAAGTTTCATGGATCAGCGATGGTGTGGGCTTGCCGTCGTCGATGTACAGCGTGCCGCCGTGGTAGATCACCATGCCCACGTTGTGGTTGCCACCAAAGGTGTGGTTCCATGGCAGCCAGTCGACCAACACGAGTTCTTTTTCGGCCAGCACGGGCATGGACTGCGCCATCTGCTGCTGGTTGGCACACCAGAGGCGCTGGGTGTTGATGACGGCTTTGGGCAGCTTGGTCGAACCACTGGTGAACAAAAACTTGACGATGGTGTCCGGGTCAGTGGCGGCAATGGCAGCGTCCACCTCAGGCGTGGCGGCCGTGGCGCACAGGCTCTCAAATGGGGTGACGGGCCGGCCTTCCACAACGCCTTCGACCATCACCACTTCCATGTCCGATTGAACGGTGGCGGCAATGGCTTTGGCATAACGGGCGTCTGATGCGAACACCATGCCGGGGGTGACGGTTTTGAGCACGTGCTTGAGCTTGTCGTAGTCCACGCTGATCAGCGAATATGGCGGCGATGTGGGCACAAAGGGCACGCCCGCCAGCATGCAGCCCAGGGCCAGCAGGGCGTGTTCCAGGCTGTTCTCACTCAAGATGACAACAGGGCGCTCGGCGTTCAGGCCTCGGTTGATCAGGCCTTGCGCAATATTGCGTGCAGTGGCCCAGGCTTGCGCATAGGTGATGTGTTTCCAGTCACCCAGCGTGCCGTCAGCTTGCTTGACACGGCGCGCCATGAAGCTTTGGTCTGGCTTGGTTTTCGCCCAGTGTTGCAGTCGGTCCGTCATGCGCTCTGCAAAGGGCTGCAGAGGCTGCTCGGCTGTCAGGTAATGCGTGCCGGGCACGCCATCGCGCAGGGTGACGCGGGTGACGCCGAACTTCAGGGGGCGAAATTTTGGGGGGCTCATGCTTGTCTCCGATGTTCTTTTTGTGACGTCGACTCAGCTTTTTTGTACTTTGGGGGCCTTGCCCTCAAGGAAAGCACGCACACGGGCTTTGGCTTCAGGGGCAGCCTGCGCGATCGAAGCCATCAGGGCTTCCGTGAACAGGCCGTGGTCGGCGGGTTGCTCTGCAATGCGGGGCAGGGCATGCATCAGTGCAAAGTTGGTCAGTGGTGCGTTGGTGGCAATTCGGCTGGCCAGTTCGATGGCCTTGTTCAGTGCCTCGCCTTTGGCAACCAGGTACTGCGCCAGACCCACACGCTCACCCTCTTGGGCGTCGTAAACGCGGCCGGTCAGCATCATGTCGGTCATGCGCGCAGCGCCAATCAGTTTGGGGATCCGCACCGAACCGCCACCGCCGACAAAGATGCCTCGGGTTCCTTCAGGTAAGGCGAAGAAGGTGCTGTCATCGGCCACGCGGATGTGGCTGGCACTGGCCAACTCGAGCCCGCCGCCGACCACGGCGCCATGCAGCGCTGCGACCACGGGCACGCGACCTTGCTCAACCGCGTTCAAGGCCACGTGCCAGCTGCGTGAGTGGTGGATGCCTTCGCCTGCATCACGTTCTTTGAGTTCGGACAAATCAAGGCCGGCACAAAAATGGTCGCCTTCGCCGTGAATTACCGCTGCACCTGCTTCAGGGGGAAGGTTCTGGAAAACATCGCGCAGCGCTTCGATCAAGCCGTCGTTCAGGGCGTTGCGCTTGGCCGGACGGCACAAACGCACCAAGGCCACTGCGCCGCGCATTTCAAGCGCCACCCCGTTGGCCGCTGCGCGTTCGAAGATCGGATGGTTGGCTTGTGTCATCGGGGTCCTAAAAAGGGCTTGATCTAAAGATCAAGAAGGTTATTTTTGATAACGATATTGTGCTTGCTTGATGCGACAATCCCCTTTGGGGTTTACCCTAATTTTCCTAATTAATACAGTCAATTCGGCCCTTTGCAAAGCCTTGTTCCCGATCGGCGTATTCAGTTTTTAGGACCCCAGGGGGTGAACCTGACAGCAGCTGCTGTCACCACCCCGTACAGCACCATGGCCAATGCCACCAGTGAGAAAAAATTCTCGGCCGTGGCATGGTTTTGTGCCAGCCAATAACCCATCCCTGCCACCAGCACCAGTCGCACAGTTCCCGCCAGCACAGGGCCAATCACCTGGCCCGCGCCCTGTGATGCAAAGTAAAGAGTCAGGCCCATACCAAAAAACGGGAAGGCCGGGCCAGCGGTCACCAGGTACTGCCGCGCATGACCCAGTACGGCTTCATCTTGAGTGAACAGCCGCGCCCACAGGTCTGGTGCGAAGGTGACCACAGCCCCGATCAATGCCAGGTTGAAAGCCGATACAGCACCCGCCATCCAAGCGACCCGTCGTGCACGCGCTACATTGCCTGCGCCCATGGCCATGCCGACCATGGGCACCGCAGCCACGCCAATGCCAAAGGCAATCGGGATCAGCATGAACTCAAGCCGCTGCCCTATGCCATAACCCGCCAGCGCTTCGGTGCCCAGTTGCGCCACCAGGCCCGTAAAAATCAGAATGGCCAGAACAGATTGAACGGGCGACAGGCAAGCGATGGCGCCCACTTTGAGGATGTCTGCAAACATGTCCCTTTGCATTTCAAAAGCATGCAGCTTCAGCGTCAACTGGCCTTGACCACTGATCAGATACCAGAGGAAATAAACCACCCCGGCGGCGGTGGCGATGATGTGCCCCCAAGCCACGCCCACCATGCCCATGGCGGGCAAAGGGCCTGCGCCTAAAGACAGAACGCCCCCCAAAATGATTTGCAAAATCCCTGTGGCGACCAGTGCCACCGACGGCACGCGCATGTTGCCTGTGCCCCGCATAACAGAGGCCAACGTGTTCATGAGCCAGACCAGCAAAGTACCGGTGAAGAGCACGGTGGAATAGCGCACAGCTTCTTCCAGCACCATGTCCTTACCCCCGAGTTGTTTGTAAAAGTCGGGCCCAAAGCTCAAAAAGATGGCGCTGTAGAGTCCGCCCGCAACCACACCAATCACCACGGCATGCAGCAGCAAGCTTTGTGCACGTGCGGTGTCGCCGGCGCCCAGCGCTCGGCTGATGGCCGCAGACACGCCACCGCCCATGGCACCCGCCGACATCATTTGTGTGAGCATGGCAAAAGGAAAAACCAGTGCCATGGCGGCCAGGGGAGCGGTCCCCATTTGGCCAACATAGTAAGTCTCGGCAATGCCCACCAGCACCGTCATGGCCATGGCCAGCACGTTGGGCCATGACAGTCGGAGCAAGGTGCTCAGAATGTCGCCACTGAGCAGGCGCTCCAAATGCTTGTGCGGTCTTGTCATGGGTGCGTCTTGCCCAGTGGTTCCTGCGAACAAGGGGACTCAGTCGACAGGGTCACTTGTCGGTGGGGTCTGCAGCAGTTGGTCCATCGGCCAGTTCAGCAACTCCGCCAGGCGGCACACCACCCAGCGAGCTTCAAGGGCCGAGAACACGGAAGGATCGGCCAACAAGCCCCGCTCACACTGCTGCAGCACAAGCTCTTCGGTGATTCCGAGGGTGAACTGCATGGTGCTTGCTTTTTCAGTCAGCAAGTTGGCCAGGTCTTCGCACAGCTCATAGCGCTGGGCCATGTCGCGCTGGCCCAGGGTGGGCTTGATCTTGCCGGGGGGCACGTAAAGCGCCATGAAAGATGGCGGGATGTGGATCTGGAATTCGTCGGTCATGGTGGGCATAGTTTGCTGCAGTGAATTAACGCACAGACGCCAACTCGGTGATTTTTTAAATTGTCCACAGCACTCCCAAGCTGAAGGTGGGTCCATGTTGGTCAAGATTTTTTGACGAATTCGGTTTTGAGTTGCATCGGACCGAAGCCATCGATCTTGCAGTCGATGTCGTGGTCCCCTTCAATCAGGCGAATGTTCTTGACTTTGGTGCCGACCTTGACGACGGCGGATGAGCCCTTGATTTTCAGGTCTTTGACAAGCGTCACGGTGTCCCCGTCTTGCAGGATATTGCCATTGGCGTCTTTCCAGACTTTGGCTGCTTCGGTAGCGGGCACATCGGCCGGGTTCCATTCATGCCCGCAGCTGGGGCACATCATGAACTCGCCATCCTGGTAGGTGTATTCGTCGTGACATCGTGGGCAAGGGGGAAGTGCGTTCATGGTTTTCTGATCAGACAAAAACCGGATTGTCGTCTCCATACACCTTGTAATCTGGTACCTGCTTTTGCCGTTATGCTTGCAGCGACTCTTTTCGGATTACTTTTGTCAATGGCTGCAACTCCCAAATCGCTCACGGGCCTGGTCCCTTTTTTAAAACCTTACCGCATGGCCTTGGGGTTTGCAGCTTTGTTTTTGCTGCTGGCGGCGGGCACCACGCTGGCCTTTCCGTGGGTTTTGCGCCAGCTGATCGACCAGGGCCTGTCTACCGGGGCTTCTGCCGAACAGTTGTCAGGGAACTTCTTGCAGCTCTTTGGGGTGGCGGCGGCTTTGGCGGTATTTTCTGCCGGGCGGTATTACACCGTGAGCTGGTTGGGCGAACGCATCACCGGTGACCTGCGCAATTCGGTCTACGGCCATGTGCTCAAACAAAGTCCGGCCTTTTTTGAAACCACGCAGTCGGGGGAGGTGCTGTCGCGCCTGACCAACGACACCACCCTGGTGCAAACCGTGGTGGGCTCGTCTTTTTCGATGGGCTTGCGCAACCTGGTCATGGGCGCTGGTGCTTTGTTGATGCTGGTCTGGACCAACCCAGTCCTGATGCTGCAGGTAGTGGCGGTGCTGGTGGCGGTGATTTTTCCCAGCGTGTACTTGGGCCGCCGGGTGCGTCGCCTTTCACGTGCCAGCCAGGACCGGGTGGCCGACTCCAGTGCCATCGCCTCGGAGGTGTTGAACGCCATCACTGTGGTGCAAAGCTACACCGCCGAGGGCCGCGAAACGCGCCGCTTCATCGACTCCACGGCGCGTGCCCTGGTGACAGCCCTGGGCCGCATCCGTGCGCGGGCGGTGTTGGTGGGCTTCATCATCATGGCGTCCAGTGCGGTCTTGTTGTGGGGCTTGTACATGGGCACGCTGGCTGTGCGTGCCGGCACCAGTACCGCAGGCCAGTTGGGCGAGACAGTGTTTTACGTGATCTTGCTGGCCAGCGCCTTTGCGGTGTTGGGCGAGGTCTATGGCGACATGTTGCGCGCTGCGGGCGCCACCGAGCGCCTGATGGAATTGCTGCACACCGAGTCCAATCTCAAGATCACCGCCCAGCCGCAAAAAGCGCCTTGGCCGCAAGGCGGCTCGTCCCTGCAACTGGAGGCGGTCTGTTTTCACTACCCTTCGCGCCCTGACACCTGGGCGCTGGACCAACTCAGTGGCCAGATTCACCCTGGCCAGACCGTGGCCGTGGTGGGACCCAGCGGCGCGGGAAAAACCACCTTGTTTGATTTGCTGATGCGCTTTCACGACCCGCAGGCGGGCCGTATCTTGCTGGACGGTTTGCCCATTGATCAGATGAATTTGCACGACCTGCGCAATCGCATGGCCATCGTGCCGCAAGAGCCGGTGATTTTTTCGGGCACGGTGATCGAGAACATCCGCTACGGCCGACCTGACGCCAGCCTTGAAGAGGTGCATGCCGCGGCCGATGCGGCTTACGCACAAGAGTTCATCAGCGAGTTGCCCGAGGGTTTTGACACTTATCTGGGCGACCGGGGTGTCCGTTTATCGGGCGGGCAGCGTCAGCGCATCGCGATTGCACGGGCAATCCTCAAGAACGCGCCACTCTTGCTGCTCGATGAGGCCACCAGTGCGCTCGATGCACAAAGCGAAAAAATGGTCCAGGCGGCACTGGACAAGGCCATGGTGGGCCGCACCACGCTGGTCATCGCGCACCGCCTGGCCACGGTGCAACGCGCCGATGTGATCTGGGTGCTGGAGCGCGGCCACCTGATGGAGCAGGGCACCCATGCCGAGTTGCAAACCAAAGGTGGGCTGTATGCCAGCTTGGCGGCGCTGCAGTTCAACGCCTCAAACTGAGTCTTGGGTCCCAGACTTCGTCTGGGCGTGGGTTGCTGCACCCTCCATCTTTGGCGTTTGATCCGTTTCATCCGTTCTGATCGGTAAATCGATCGCATCGTGAACGGCTTGCTGAGGGGCATCCAGCAAGGCCTTTTCCCGCGCCCGCTGCTGGCGAGTTTGTTCTTGCGCCCGCCGCACATCGTGCATTTGCCAAAAGGCAAATACAAAAACCAGTCCGAAAATTCCCAGCTCTAACCAGATGCCCATGGCATTTCTCCTGCACGCTTGTTGAACAACATATCGTAGCTTCTGTCGCCCGAACGGTGGCTTGTCAGGCATTTCGACAGCTTGGAGGCTTGGGCCAGTTTTGGAATAGATCTCGCATCCGGGTGTCATTCAGGGTGTCAACAAGGGTTGACAGTTTTATAAATAAAGCTATATTGACACTCAAGCCTGTCCGCTGGAGTTGACAGGTCTTCCCTGCGGAGGTTCCATGAGTCTGTTGACGCGCGCTGAGCAAGCCTTGAACACCCATTTTGAGCAAGCGGCTGGCGTGGGAGCGCCACCCCGCCTGGTCGCCGCCATGCGGCATGCGGTTTTTTCGGGGGGTGCCCGCATCCGCCCGCAACTGTGTATGGCTGTGGCCACGGCTTGTGGCGACGATGTGCCCCAACTGACCAACGCCGCTGCCGTCGCCTTGGAGCTGATGCACTGCGCCTCGCTGGTGCACGACGACATGCCTGCCTTTGACAATGCCGATACCCGGCGCGGCCGTCCCACGGTGCACAAAGCCTTCAGCGAACCGCTGGCGCTGCTGGCGGGTGACGGCTTGATCGTCATGGCCTACCAGGTTTTGCTGCAAGCCGGTGCTGTGCGGCCTGACCGGCTAATTCGGTTGATGGAGAACATGAGCACCGGTGTGGGCTTGCCGCATGGCATCGTGGCCGGGCAGGCGTGGGAGTGTGAAACCAGTGCCGATCTCGGCCAATACCAGCGTGCCAAGACCGGGGCCTTGTTCGTCTCGGCCACCTGTGCCGGGGCCCTCAGCTGCGGCTTCGAACCCGAACCTTGGGCGCCACTAGGGGCCTTTCTGGGTGAGGCTTACCAGGTCGCTGATGACATCCGCGACGTGATTGCGGATGCCGCCAGCCTGGGCAAACCAGTGGGTCAAGACATTTTGCACGCGCGGCCCAGCTCGGCCCAGGCCTTGGGTTTGGACGGGGCCATTGCCCATTTTGACCACCTGATCGACCAGGCTGCCTCGTCGATTCCAGTGTGCTCGTGCCGAGACATGTTGCGCCAGCTGGTGCAGCTTGAAGCTGAGCGCCTGGTGCCCAAGGCCCTGTGTGAGGGCTATTTCAAGACCCATCCCGCCGTGGCTGTCAGCCGCATCAGCGCACCGCATTGAGCGCTTTCTCCTGCAGACCGCGAAGGAATCAACATGTCCCAGCCCCTGGATCTGGCCGCCATCGCGACCCATGCCGTGCCCACCACGTTCAAAGATGCCTGGCAAGCCCGGCTGGAACGCTGGTACGCACACCCCGGTCTTTACCGCTGGTCGCTGGGCAACCCGTTGACCCGCTGGCTCACACGACGCCGTACCCGTAAATTGTTTGATTTGATGGCTGGTTTTGTGCACAGCCAGGTGCTGCTGGGCTGCGTACGGCTGGACCTTTTCCGTGCGCTGCACCAGTCACCCGCCACCTTGCCCGAACTGGCCCGCCGCAGCGGTCTGGCCCCTGCCGTTTTGCAGCGTTTGCTGCTGTCGGCCGTGGCCCTTGGCCTGCTGGAGCACCGCAGTCAGGGCCGTTTCGGCCTGGGGCCGTTGGGTGTGCCCTTGGCCCAGCACGAGGGCATTGGTCAAATGATCGAGCACAACCATCTGCTGTACCAGGACATGCAAGACCCCCTGCAGTTTCTGAACAACGCCTGGAGCGGCAGCATGGCCGAGTACTGGCCCTATGCCCATGAGAAGCCCACGCCCGCTGCACCGGAGTTGGACAAGTTCAGTCGCTATTCGCAGCTGATGGCGGCCTCGCAAGGCTTTGTGGTGCAGGAAATCCTGTCGTCCTACTTCTTCGATGAGCACCGATGCGTGCTCGATGTCGGGGCTGGCCAGGGGCGATTTGTAGGCGAATTGGCCGCGCACGCACCGCACCTGAAGTTCAAGATGTTTGACTTGCCCCCTGTGCTCGATCTGGCCCGTGAAGGACTGAAAGCCAAAGGCCTGAGTGAGCGTGTGACGCTACACCCTGGCAGCTTTTTGGACGATCCCTTGCCTGAAGGCGCGGACCTGATCACCTTGGTGCGCGTGGCCCATGACCACCCCGATGCGGTGGTGCGCCAGATTTTGCAAAAGGCCCATGACGCTTTGCCTGTGGGCGGGGTCTTGTTGCTGGCCGAACCTATGGCCCAGCCGAAGGAAGGGGCAGGCCAGCCCAGCGCGATGGCGGACGCCTATTTCCATTTTTATCTGCTGGCCATGGGGGCAGGGCGTCTGCGTACCCCACAAGAGTTGCAAAGCCTGATGGAAGAAGCCGGATTTACCCACGTTGAGCGTGTCCCCAACGCCATGCCCATCCACGCCCGCATTTTGTTGGGGCGTAAATCACAGTGTTTACCCTTGGTTTCGCCAAATAGTGTCAATTAACTTTGACATGTTGTGATGTAAAGCAAAGAATACAAACATGAAATCCCAAGCCGTTGTCTTCAACAGTCCCAGACACCTGTCCTTGCAGGCTCTGGACTTGCCAGAGCTGCAGGCGGGCCAACTGGATGTGGCGGTCGAATTCAGTGGCATCAGCACTGGCACCGAACGCATGCTCTGGGATGGCAGCATGCCGCCTTTCCCAGGCATGGGTTATCCCCTTGTGCCGGGTTATGAAACGGTGGGCCGCGTGGTTCGATCAGCATCGGATTCAGGTGTGCAAGCCGGGCAGCGGGTGTTTGTCCCGGGCGCCAACTGTTTCACTGGGGTCAAAAGCCTGTTCGGGGGGACGGCTTCGCGCCTCGTGGTGAACGAACAAAAAGTCATTCCGGTTTCGGAGCACCTGGGCGCCCAAGCCGTGCTGTTGGCACTGGCTGCAACGGCGTACCACGCTGTATCGGGAGGGGGCCAGCAAGACCCCTTTGCCCCACCAGAACTGATCATTGGCCACGGTGTTATGGGCCGTTTGCTGGCCCGGTTGACAGTGGCTGCTGGCATGCCTGCCCCCACCGTTTGGGAAACCCAAACCGAGCGCTTTGCCGGTGCAGACGGTTACTCGGTGGTTCGGCCGCAAGACGATCCACGCCGCGACTACGGCACGGTTTACGACGTCAGTGGCGATGGCAGTCTGCTCGATACCCTGATCCAGCGCCTTCGCCCAGGTGGCGAACTGGTGTTGGCAGGCTTTTACAAACAAGATCTGAAATTTGCTTACGCCCCAGCTTTTATGCGTGAGGCGCGCATGCGCATCGCTGCCGAGTGGAAGCGCCCTGATTTGCTGGCCGTCAACGAGTTGGTGCACACCGGCCGCTTGTCACTTGACGGTTTGATTACCCACACCCAGCCATCGACACAAGCTGGTTCCGCTTACGAGACCGCCTTCGGAGATGCGAGCTGTCTCAAGATGATCATTGATTGGAGTGCCACAGCATGAACACCGACACCACCGCCCAGCCCATCAAATTTGTCGAGCTGCTGCGCCGCGAGGCCGATGTGGAGCCCGATGCCGTCAGCACCTCCGAGGTGACCAAAGAGACCCAAATCATTGCCATCTATGGCAAGGGGGGCATTGGCAAAAGCTTCACGCTGGCCAACCTGTCTTACATGATGGCGCAGCAGGGCAAGAAAGTCCTGTTGATCGGCTGTGACCCTAAAAGTGACACCACCAGTTTGCTGTTTGGTGGCAAGGCTTGCCCGACCATCATTGAGACTTCGTCCCGCCTGAAGCTGTCGGGTCAGGCCGTGAGCATTGGCGATGTCTGCTTCAAGCGCGATGGCGTGTTCGCCATGGAACTGGGTGGTCCCGAAGTGGGCCGTGGCTGCGGTGGTCGCGGCATCATCCACGGCTTCGAGACCCTCGAAAAATTGGGCTTTCACGACTGGGGTTTTGACTTTGTGCTGCTCGACTTTCTGGGCGACGTGGTGTGCGGTGGCTTTGGTCTGCCCATTGCCCGTGACATGTGCCAGAAGGTGATCGTGGTGGCCAGCAATGACTTGCAGTCCCTGTATGTGGCCAACAACGTGTGCTCGGCTGTGGAGTATTTCCGCAAGCTCGGCGGCAACGTTGGCGTGGCGGGCATGGTCATCAACAAGGACGACGGCACGGGTGAGGCGCAGGCTTTTGCCACCAACGCCGGTATTCCGGTGTTGGCCGCTATACCAGCCAACGAAGACATTCGTCGCAAAAGTGCCAGTTACGAAATCATCGGCCGACCAGATGGCGAATGGGGTCCGTTGTTTGCGGAGCTCGCCAAGAACGTTGCAGAAGCCCCCCCGATGCGTCCGAAGCCTCAGACCCAAGACCAATTGCTGGGCTTGTTCAGCGCCGATGTGGTGGGCCGAAACGTGGTGCTGGAGCCCGCCACCTTGTTCGACATGGTGGGCAAAAACGAAGACATCAAGCCCTCACTGGAAGTCGTCTACGACGCCGCCTGAACGCAGCACCTGAAGACATTGAACAGGAACTGGCCATGACACGCACCATCCCAATCCATCCCAGCACAGAGGCAAGCAACCCTGCAGGCTTGCAAGGCGATGGCGTGGGTTGCCACGCTGGGACTGAGACCATGCTGGCCGCGGCCAAACAAGCCGGTAAGTCCGAGGTGCTCGACCAGTACGCCCGTGATTACCCGCGCCAGCCCGATGCAGGTCCGCACGATCAGCCGCAAAGCATGTGCCCGGCTTTTGGCTCGCTGCGTGTGGGTTTGCGCATGAAGCGCACGGCCACCATCTTGTCGGGTTCAGCCTGTTGTGTTTACGGCCTGACCTTCACCTCGCATTTTTACGGCGCGCGCCGCAGCGTGGGTTATGTGCCTTTCAATTCGGAGTCGCTGGTCACGGGCAAGTTGTTTGAAGACATCCGCGAAGCGGTGCATGCCGAGGCCGATCCGGCCAAGTTCGACACGATCATCATCATCAACCTGTGCGTGCCTACCGCCAGTGGTGTACCGCTGCAACTGTTGCCCAAAGAAATCAACGGGGTGCGCATCATCGGCATCGATGTGCCAGGTTTCGGTGTGCCCACCCACGCCGAAGCCAAAGACGTGCTGGCCGGGGCGATGCTGAAATACGCCCGCGAAGAAATCATCAACGGTCCGGTGGCCGCGCCGCGCGCCGGGCGTGGGGATAAACCTACTGTGGCCTTGCTGGGGGAGATGTTCCCTGCCGATCCGGTCATCATTGGCCAGATGCTGGCACCCATGGGCCTGGCTGCTGGCCCGGTGGTACCCACCCGTGAATGGCGCGAGCTCTATGCTGCGCTTGACTGCTCGGTGGCCGCTGCCATTCACCCTTTTTACACCGCCAGTGTGCGCGAATTCAAGGCTGCAGGCCGCCCTGTAGTGGGTTCGGCCCCTGTGGGCCTCGAAGGCACACAGGACTGGCTGCAAAACATTGGTCAGGCTGCGGGCATCGCGCAATCGCAGATCGACTTGGCGCGCAATCAGGCGCTCACGCAAATGCGTGGGTTGCTCATGCAAAAACCCATCTCGGGCCGCATCACCCTGAGCGGTTACGAAGGCTCTGAATTGCTGGTGGGCCGCTTGCTGATGGAGTGCGGTGCCGACTTGCGCTATGTGGGCTCTGCTTGCCCGGCGACTGAATGGAACGCCCAGGATATTGCTTGGCTGAAGGCCAAAGGCGTGCAGGTACAAATGCGTGCCTCGTTGGAGCAAGACCTCAACGCCATGTACGAATACCGGCCCCAGTTGGCCATCGGCACCACCCCAGTGGTTCAAATCGCCAAGCAAAACAGTGTGCCCTCTTTGTACTTCACCAACCTGATTTCGGCGCGGCCGCTCATGGGTGTGGCGGGTGCTGGGTCACTGGTGCAGGTGGTGCAGGCGGCCATGGGCAACCAGGCCCGCTTCGATGCCATGAAGTCCTTTTTTGGCGATGTCGGTGTGGGTCATGCGGCAGGCGTATGGGAATCGGTGCCGAAAGACCGTCCCGAGTTCAAGGCTGAAACGCGGCGCCAAATGGAAAAAATTCTCAAAAAGCGCAAAGCTGAGGAGATGGGATCATGAGCGATACGACTCAAATCTCTGCGCCCAACACTTCGCCCAAAGCGAAATCGCCTTTGATCCTGGATCATGACCGCGCGGGCGGTTACTGGGGTGCGGTTTATGTGTTCACCGCCATCAAGGGTTTGCAAGTGGTCATCGATGGCCCAGTGGGTTGTGAAAACCTGCCCGTGACCTCGGTGCTGCATTACACCGATGCACTGCCACCGCACGAATTACCGATTGTGGTGACCGGATTGGCTGAAGAACAGCTGGGTCGCGAAGGCACCGAAGGTGCGATGAAACGTGCCCACGCCACCCTGGACCCCGAGTTGCCCGCCGTGGTGGTGACGGGATCGATTGCCGAGATGATCGGCGGCGGCGTCACACCTGAGGGCACCAACATCGCGCGCTTTTTGCCACGCACCATTGACGAAGACCAATGGCAGTGTGCCAACCGGGCCATGTACTGGCTGTGGAGCGAATACGGCCTGCGCAAAGT
This sequence comes from Limnohabitans sp., assembly GCF_044361985.1. Lineage (GTDB taxonomy): Bacteria > Pseudomonadota > Gammaproteobacteria > Burkholderiales > Burkholderiaceae_C > Limnohabitans_A. Next base: position 37,465 of record NZ_JBIKHV010000010.1, read on the forward strand.
GCCTGCACGCAAGCCCTTTGATGAAAGGCCCGCCGGTGAAAAACCGCGTGTCAACATCATTGGCCCCTGTTACGGAACCTTTAACAGTGCCAGCGATCTGGCCGAGATCCGTCGACTGGTGCAGGGCATCGGAGCCGAAGTCAACATGGTCTTCCCGCTGGGCAGTCATCTGGCCGATGTGTCGCGTCTGGTAGAAGCCGATGTGAACATTTGCATGTACCGCGAGTTCGGCCGCATGCTGTGCGAGGCGCTGGAGCGCCCTTATCTGCAGGCCCCTATTGGGCTGCACAGCACCACCAACTTCCTGCGCAAGTTGGGTGAGTTGCTGAATCTCGATCCAGAGCCTTTCATCGAGCGTGAAAAGCACACCACCCTGAAGCCCATGTGGGACCTGTGGCGCTCCGTGACACAAGACTTTTTTGCCACCGCCAGCTTTGCCGTGGTGGCGGGTGAGACCTATGCGCGTGGCCTGAAAAATTTCCTTGAAACTGAAATGGGCTTGCCTTGCCGCTTCAGCGTGTCACGCACGGCAGGCAACAAAACCGACAACGTGACCGTGCGCGAACTCGTCAAGACCCAAACCCCGCTGATCATGTTTGGCAGTTACAACGAACGCATGTACCTGAGTGAAATATCTGGTGGCAGCCCAATGCGAGCCGCCTTTATTCCAGCTTCGTTTCCGGGCGCCATCATCCGCCGCCATACCGGCACGCCTTTCATGGGCTACAGCGGTGCCACTTATGTGGTGCAAGAAGTTTGTAACGCACTGTTTGACGCGTTGTTCCACATCCTGCCTTTGGGCACCGAGATGGACAAGGTCGAGGCCACGCAAGCGCGTGGTGTGGTGGCCCCCAACGCCAGCTGGCAAGACCAGGCCCATCAGCGTCTGCGCGATGTGGTGCAAAGCCAGCCAGTGCTGGTGCAGATTTCTGCAGCCAAGCGCTTGCGCGATCAGGCCGAGCAACTGTCGCATGCCTCAGGTCAAGACGAAGTCACTGAAGCCCATGTGAATGCCGCCAGCCGAGAGCTGGGGATGGGGGTGGCAGCATGAAAGCCTTGCTGAATTTGAATCAATACGCAGGCACCGACCCGGTCGTTGCCTTGTACAGGATGTCGTGGCCTTTGGCTGCGGATGCCCATCTGCGCGGGCTGTGCGCACCCCGGGTCGCAAGGCCTCGTTAACAGGAGCAAAAAATGTCAACCAAGACATCAATTTCCGGACTTACCGATGAGGAAGCCCAGGAGTTCCACCACTACTGGATGCAAGGCACCGTAGGCTTTACAGCGGTCGCTGTACTGGCCCACATCCTGGTCTGGGCGTGGCGTCCCTGGTTCTGATTCAGAGCCTGTTTTTTCACCCATAGATTGACGGAGTCACTGTCATGCAAAACACAACCCACCTCAATGAGGACCATTCGCGTGCGGATGAATCCCCAGCATTTTGGTCCATCTTCCTCATCGGTTTCGGATGTCTGTTCGTGGTCGTCGTACTGGCCAAACTGGTCGGCGTTCACTGGCGGGATCTGTTGCCCGGCGCAGAAGATGCCAAGAGCATGAGCCAAGGCGTGAAAGCTGCGGTGTACACCTTCATGTCCCACATCATTTAGGAGATTCACCATGTGGAGAATTTGGCGACTGTACGACCCTTTGCGTGCCATGGTGCTGCAGGGTATTTTCTTGTTCGGGCTGGCCGCGATGATTCACCTCATCTTGCTCAGCACCAACAAATTCAACTGGCTCGACGGTGCGAAAAAACCGGTAGCGGCATCGGCGCAAAACTCGCCGCTGCCGACGGCGGTGGCTTCGCTGGCTGCGCCCAAGTCCTGATTCAGGACTTGTCATCCAGATGCTGTCATTGAACCCCGTTTCAATGCGGCATCTGTTTATCTACACAAGCAGGAGGACCAAGCCATGGCCATGCTAAGTTTTGAGAAAAAGTACCGCGTTCGCGGTGGTACCCTGCTGGGTGGCGATTTGTTCGACTTCTGGGTCGGTCCTTTTTACGTCGGATTTTTCGGCGTCACAACCTTGTTTTTTTCGTTCCTGGGTACAGCCCTGATTTTGTGGGGTGCCTCACAAGGCCCAACCTGGAACATTTGGCAGATCAGCATCGCACCGCCTGATCTGTCGTATGGCCTGCGCTTTGCGCCCCTGATGGAAGGCGGCCTGTGGCAGCTCATCACGGTGTGCGCCATTGGTGCATTCGGCTCGTGGATGATGCGTGAAGTCGAAATCTGCCGCAAGCTGGGCATGGGCTTTCATGTGCCTGTGGCTTTCGGTGTCGCCATCTCTGCCTATGTCACCTTGGTGGTCGTGCGGCCGGTGCTGATGGGCGCATGGGGCCACGGTTTTCCGTATGGCATCTTCAGCCACCTCGACTGGGTCTCCAACGTGGGCTACCAGTACCTGCACTTTCACTACAACCCGGCACACATGATTGCCGTGAGCTTTTTCTTTGCCAGTGTGTTTGCCTTGTCGCTGCACGGTGGTCTGATTTTGTCGTCCACCAATCCGCAGCCAGGTCAGTTCGTCAAGACACCTGAGCACGAAGACACGTTCTTCCGCGACATCATTGGTTATTCGATCGGCACCTTGGGCATACACCGTCTGGGCTTGTTTCTGGCGCTGGCTGCCGTGCTGTTCAGCGCCCTGTGCATCGTGCTCAGTGGCCCCTTCTGGAGCCGTGGCTGGCCCGAGTGGTGGAGCTGGTGGCTGAACATGCCGATCTGGTCCCAGTGGCCCGTCTGAGTCGGACTGAAAAGCACAGCCCGAATCCAAAGAATTGAGGAGTACAGCGAATGGCCGACTATCAAAACCTGTTCACCACGGTGCAAGCTGTGGGTCCGGTGCACCTTGGGGTGGAACTCGGACACGGCAACAGCCCGCGCACCGGGCAACCCCTGATCAACTACTGGGTCGGTAAGCTGGGCAATGCCCAGCTGGGGCCCATCTATCTGGGTGGGCTGGGACTGGCCTCACTCGTGTTCGGCATGATCGCGTTCACCCTGATCGGCATGAACATGCTGGCCTCGGTTAATTACGACCCGATTCAGTTTGTGCGCCAGTTGTTCTGGCTGTCACTGGAGCCGCCGCCGCCCAGTTACGGCTTGAGCATGCCACCGCTCAACCAGGGCGGCTGGTTTCTGATTGTGGGCTTGTTTCTCACGGCATCCATCATGTTCTGGTGGGTCCGCACTTACCGCCGTGCGGTCGAGTTGGGCATGGGCACACATGTCGCCTGGGCCTTTGCCGCTGCCATCTGGTTGTTTCTGGTGCTGGGTTTGTTCCGCCCCATCCTGATGGGCTCTTGGGGTGAGGCGGTGCCCTACGGCATCTTCTCTCACCTCGATTGGACAGCAGCGTTTTCATTGCGCTACGGCAACCTGTTTTACAACCCGTTTCATGCGCTGTCCATCGTGTTTCTTTATGGTTCAGCCCTGTTGTTTGCGATGCACGGCGCCACCATTTTGGCGGTGACCCGTTTCGGTGGTGAGCGCGAGATCGAGCAGATCACCGACCGCGGTACAGCCTCCGAGCGGGCTGCCTTGTTCTGGCGCTGGACCATGGGCTTCAACGCGACCATGGAATCGATTCACCGCTGGGCCTGGTGGTTTGCCGTTTTGTGCCCTATCACGGGTGGCATTGGCATCTTGCTGACGGGCACCGTGGTGGACAACTGGTACCTGTGGGCCATCAAGCATGGCGTGGCACCTCCCTACCCAGAAATTTTTCCAGCGATGGTTGACCCCGCGCTGAGCACCGGAGCCAAGCCATGAGCCTGCACACGCTGAACACCAATACGGCGGATCTGAGCCCCGCTTGGGCTGGCCGTTTTCTCAAATCCCTGGGCTTGGCATTCATGGGCCTTATGCTGGCCGGTTGTGAGCGCCCCAGTCCAGAATCTGTGCAAAGCGGTTACCGGGGCACGGGCATGGTGCAGGTCTACAACGCCCGTCTGCTTGAAGTCAAAACCGAAAAAAACCAGCCACCCGTGGTGATTCCTTCGCCGGGCTCGGAGGGTCCCAAGGCATCGCAGGTTTACAAGAACGTCAAGGTGCTGGGTGATCTGAGCGTGGGCGAATTCAACCGGCTCATGGTCTCCATGACCAACTGGGTTGCACCCCAGGAAGGCTGCGCCTATTGTCATCAGTTGCCCAATTTTGAAGACGACAGCAAATACACCAAGGTGGTGGCGCGCCGCATGGTCGAAATGACGCAGCACATCAACGCTGACTGGCAGCCCCATGTGGCCCAGACTGGCGTGACCTGCTACACCTGCCACCGTGGCGAACCCGTGCCCAACGCCATCTGGTTCAAGTCCAACCCGCAACCCTATGGTTCGAATTTCATGGGCGACAAGGCAGGACAAAACGAACCCTCGCCAGTGGTCAACTTGTCCTCCTTGCCCAACGATCCCTTCACGCCGTTCTTGCTCGGTGACCAAAAAATCCGTGTCAATGGGCCCACGGCTTTGCCTTCCGGTAACCGGCAGTCGATCAAGCAAGCCGAATGGACTTATGGGTTGATGACGCACATGTCGACCTCGTTGGGCGTGAATTGCACCTACTGCCACAACACCCAGTCGTTCCAAAACTGGGAAAACAGCCCACCTCAACGTGTGACGGCTTGGCACGGTATCCGCATGGCGCGGGACCTGAACCTGACCTATATGGAGCCTTTGACCGAGGTCTTTCCGGCACACCGCAAGGGACCGACAGGCGATGTGGCCAAGCTCAACTGCGCTACTTGCCATCAGGGCGCCTACAAGCCGCTCAACGGCGCACCGATGGCCAAAGACTTTCCTGAATTGCTGAAACCTGCTTTGGCCGCCGCTAAAGTCGCGTCCAAGTAGTCGGCAATTGACGGCCCCAACTTGCCGGACTTGCAGTCATGGAAGCCAACGTCCCTGTTCATGACCCGCTGTCTGGCGTGGTGGTGGTCTTGCTGGCCGACTTTTTGCGCCAGCATCAGGGTTGGGGTTGGTTGCGGCTGGTGGCTGGCGCTACACCCTACAAGGATGTGCCGGGACTGACCACGGTCAAGGTCATGGGCAGTGGCCATGGCGGTGGCTTCAGCTTGCGCCCCAGTGCGACCCACCAAGGCCTGATCTGCACGTTCAGCCACCTTGATCTGGCGCTGAAATTTCTAGACAACCCGTCCGTGCAGGCCTACCGCAGCCGTGCGCGTGAATGCTGGACAGGCGTGATGGCGGTGCAATCGGCCCGAGGCCACTGGGACAAACAAACCTGGCAAGCCAGCAGCGCGCAAGCGCTGGGCGAGCAGGCAGAAAGTCATTCGCAGGTTACGGCGCCGTTTGCCGTGCTGACACGCGCCAGCATCGTCCCATCCAAAGCCATGGCATTTTGGCGTTATGCCCCGGCGGCTCAGGCCGACCTTGGCCAAGCCACCGGTTGCTTGCTGGCCATGGGCTTGGGCGAAGCACCGTTGGTTCGCCAATGCACTTTTAGTTTGTGGCAAGACACGGAAGCCATGCGCCAGTACGCCCACAAAGGTGCGCACCAAGTGGCCAGTGCTGCTGCCCACAAGCACCAGTTCTTTTCAGAGTCCCTGTTCGTGCGCATGCAGGTGCTGCAGATGGCCGGGGTTTGGCAAGGCAAGCCCTTCCATATGCAAAGCGCACGCCCTTTGGGCAAAGCACCGACTTTGCAAAGCGCATCCACCCTGGTGATGCCCACCCCGGAGGCCAGCCATGTCTGAGCACAAGGTGGTCATTGTGGGCGCAGGCATGGGGGGCTTGAGCAGCGCCATGCTGCTGGCCCACCAAGGCCTGGATGTGACCGTGGTCGAAGCCGCAGGCGCACCTGGAGGCAAGGTGCACAGCCGAGAAGTTGCAGGCGTTCAGATCGACAGCGGCCCCACGGTGTTCACCATGCGCTGGGTGTTTGATGCCTTGCTGCAAAGTGTCGGCACCAGCGTCGAAGCCGAAATGCAGATCAGCCCACTGAATGTGCTGGCGCGGCATTTCTGGCCCGATGGCAGCCAGCTCGATTTGTCGGCCGACGCGCAAGAAAGTGAATCGGCCATTGCCGCTTGGTCGGGTGGCGACGAGGCGCGGCGCTTTCGAGAATTTTGCAAAACCACCCGTCAACTTTATGCCACGCTGGAAGGCCCAATGATCCGGGCACAGCGCCCGAACATGGGCGGCTTCATGGCCGATCTGGGAATGGATGGTTTGGGCGTGCTGGCCCGGCTGGGGCCCATGCGCAGCCTGTGGCAACAACTGGGTCACCAGTTCACCGACCCGCGCCTGCGCCAGCTGTTTGCCCGTTACGCCACTTATTGCGGCTCCTCGCCATGGCAGTCGCCCGCCACACTCATGTTGATCGCTCAGGTCGAGATGGACGGTGTCTGGTCGGTGGAGGGCGGCATGGTCGGCATGGCCCAGTCGCTGGCGCGTGTGGCCCGGCGCCATGGCGCTGTATTTCGTTACCACAGCACGGCCCGATGCATTGAAAAGCGCCAGGGTCGGGTGTGCGGTGTGCAGTTGCAGTCGGGCGAATTCTTACCTGCTGAGCATGTCATTTTCAATGGCGATGCCGCCGCCTTGCGGCAAGGCTTGTTGGGCGATGCCGCTCGCGCTGCCATGCCAAAGGCCACGCCGCCGCGTTCTCTGTCGGCCCTGACCTGGTCGATGCACACGCCCACCGAAGGTGTCGCGCTGGACCGTCACAACGTGTTTTTTCAAAATACTTACGCCAGCGAGTTTGAAGACATCTTTGACCGCCAACGCTTGCCGCAGCAGCCCACGGTGTATGTCTGTGCACAAGACCAACCGGCCGGGGTAAGCCCTGGCATGGCCGAACGAATTTTTTGTCTGGTCAACGCCCCCGCCTGTGGTGATGGCACCGGCATCACCGAGGAGGCCCTGCAGCAATGCCAAACACACACCTTCAACCATCTGCGCCAATTGGGTCTGCACCTGCAGCCAACGACGAACCAATGCATCCGGACCACGCCGCAGGACTTTCATCAGCGATTTCCGGCAAGCGGGGGAGCTCTTTACGGGCAGGCGACACACGGCTGGACGAGCATTTTCTCCAGACCTGGCTCCACAACGCCCCTGCAGGGCCTGTATCTGGCGGGGGGCAGCGTGCACCCGGGGCCGGGCGTACCGATGGCAGCGCTTTCAGGGCAGAGGGCGGCCGAGGCCGTGATGGCGAGCCTCGTTTCGACCAGCACGTTCCCGATGGGGGCTACCTTTGGTGGTATGTCGACGCCATGAGTGACGACGGACAGCACGGCATCACGCTCATTGCCTTTGTCGGCAGTGTGTTTTCGCCTTATTACGCCTGGGCCAGAAAACGTGGTCGCGCTGATCCGGAAAACCATTGCGCACTCAATGTGGCGATTTACAGCAAAGGCCAGCGCCGCTGGGCCATGACCGAGCGGGGCCAGCGCCACTGCGCCCGCAGCGCCAGCCAATTCACCATTGGCCCAAGTCAGCTTTCCTGGGACGGTGATTGCCTCACCATTGACATCAACGAAGTGTGTGTGCCCTTGCCACACCGCATACAGGGTCGCATCAAACTATGGCCTCAGCAGTTGTTTGCGTATTCAACCCCGCTGGATGCCGCAGAAAAGCACCGCTGGGGACCGTTGGCGCCGTCATCGCGCATCGAGGTTGATCTGAATGCGCCCGATCTGCAGTGGCAAGGCCACGCCTACCTCGACTCGAACGAAGGCACGGAGCCGGTAGAGCGGGGCTTTCACACCTGGGACTGGTCGCGCGCACGCATGCGCGATGGCAGCACCTTGGTGTTCTACGACATGCAAGCCCCTGGTGCAGATGACCGTGTGCTTTCGCTGCGATTCACGCCGAAGGGCACGGTTGAGCCAATGGCTGTGCCACCGGTTCAGAGTTTGTCCAAAACCGCCTGGCGCATCAACCGCCGCATGCGCAGCGCGCAAGCCGTGAAGGTGCACGAGCAGCTGGAGGACACGCCCTTTTACCAGCGTGCCTTGCTGCAATTTGACTACGCAGGCGAGCCTTTGCTCGCCTTTCACGAAACCCTGTCGGTGCCACGCTTGGTGTCACCGGTGGTTCAAGCCATGCTGCCCTGGCGCATGCCGCGGCGGGCTTGAAATGATTTGCCTGAAACTTGTTCACCCCAGACGTTGCTGCCTGGGTGCGCGCGGTTTCAGTGCTCCCCCATTTGTGGCCATGGTGGTCATGAATAGCCCTCGTGCGGGCCGTGCACGTCTTCTGCAAGGAGAAAACTATGTCTAACTCAGACAAAGTCTGGCCAACGGGACTGACCGAGGCCGAATCGGAAGAGATTCACCGCAATCTCATCCAGGGTACGCAGATATTCGGCATGATTGCCGCGTTTGCCCATCTGCTGGCCTATATCTATTCACCCTGGCTCAAGTAAAGGAGGCACAACATGATCTATTCGAAAATGTGGTGTGTGGTGAAGCCTTCGGTCGGCATACCGGTGTTCATTGCTGCAGTGGCCATTGCGTCATTCAGCGTGCACCTGGCGCTGACTCTGAACACCAGCTGGGTGAAAAACTTCCTCAACGGCAGCGCCAAAGTTGTCGCTACGGCACCTGTGGATGCTGCGGTGAAGAAGTAACGGGTGCAACCCGCCGGACGACCAGACGCGCAAGCGTCTGGTCCTTCTCTCATGAACAAATCACGCTCCAATTGGGCGACGACCCTGGCCAGCCTGGGACCCCGCTTTTTGCCGTTTGCCGACGCCGCCAGCGAAGACCTGCCGCTGTCGCGCCTGCTGCGCTTGTCACTTTTCCAAATTTCTGTCGGCATGGCCATGGTCATGTTGGTGGGCACCCTCAACCGCGTGATGATCGTGGAGCTGAAAGTTCCTGCCACGCTGGTGTCTCTCATGGTGGCCCTGCCTTTGCTGGTGGCGCCTTTTCGGGCGCTGATCGGTTTTCGTTCTGACAACCACCGTTCGCAACTGGGCTGGCGCCGCGTGCCCTACATCTGGATGGGCAGTTTGCTCCAATTCGGCGGCTTTTCCATCATGCCATTTGCACTCTTGGTGCTGGCTGGAGCAGGCCAGTCCAGTCAGGCGCCAGCTTGGGTGGGCATGGTCGGTGCGGCGGGGGCCTTCATTTTGGTGGGCATCGGCATGCACACTGTGCAAACCGCAGGTCTGGCGCTGGCCACCGATCTGGCGCCGTTCGAAAGCCAGCCCAAGGTGGTCGGCCTGATGTACGTCATGCAGTTGCTGGGCATGATCGGCAGCGCCTTGATGCTGGGCCATTTGTTGCACGACTACAGCCCGGGTCAGCTTATTCGGGTGGTGCAAGCCGTGGCCGTGATGACTTTGGTGCTGAACGTGATCGCCTTGTGGAAGCAAGAGCCGCGCAGCCGTTTGCGTAAACCTGGCACACCGATTGAGCAAAATTTTCAGCAAGCCTGGCAAACCTTTTGCAAAGGCCCCAAAACGCTGCGCCGATTGCTGGCGGTGGGCTTGGGAACCATGGCTTTCACCATGGAAGATGTCTTGCTGGAGCCTTATGGCGGCGAAATTCTGAACCTCAGCGTGTCCACGACCACCTTGCTCACCGCTACTTTGGCTTTGGGCGGTTTGATCGGCTTTGCCTGGGCGTCGCGTGTGCTGGGTCGCGGGGGCGATGCCTACCGCTTGTCCGGTTGGGGGGCCTGGGTGGGTGTGCCTGCATTTGTGGCCGTGATCGCCTCAGCACCCTTGGCTTCCCCGGTGCTGTTCAGCGTGGGCATTTTTCTGATTGGACTGGGGGGAGGCTTGTTTGCACACGGTACCCTGACGGCCACCATGCAGTTGGCCCCACCCGAGCAAACCGGTCTGGCCATGGGGGCCTGGGGCGCGGTGCAGGCCACCGCTGCAGGCGTGGGCATGGCGTTGGGCGGCGTGGTGCGCGATGGCGTGGCGCTGGTCAGCAGCTCTGTCATGGGTTACTCGGCCGTTTACTGCCTCGAAATTGTCTTGCTGGGGCTGACCCTGTGGGCCATGGGCCCCTTGATGCGCCCTGTACGGCCAACAACCAACTCTGCATAATTGCACTCAGCGTTCATTCACCCTCCACCCCAAAGCAAAGGAAAAGCCATGGAAATCAAACACATCCTCATCATCATGTTCGTGGTCTTTGGCCTGTTCATGCTGGCCAACTGGTTCAACCGACCCAAAGGCCCACGCAAGTGATTGCCGGATAGCCCAGAAAAAGCCGCTGCGAAGCGGTTTTTTCTTGGTCAGAGGGCTTCTACAGACTGGCTGCAGGCACGTGACCCCAGAGGGTAGAGATGCCCTGCGCTTGTCTGACAGCATCGACCGTTGCCAGCGCTGTGGCCTGGGCCGCCATCACGGTGAGCAGCATCAAGTCCGCTGGGCCGCTTTCGGTGCAAGTGGCCATGGCAAACAGGGTGTCTCCATCCAGAGTCGTGTGGGCGGGTCGGATGCTTCGGGCCAGACCATCATGGGCACTCATGGCCAAGCGTTTGGCTTGGGCTTTGTTCAGGGTAGCGTTGGTTGCCACCACCCCAATGGTGGTGTTGGTCCCGGGCAGGGGGCGGTGGCTGCTTTCGCCGTTCAGCAAGGCACGCTGGGTGTCGATCAGGGTTTTGCCATCGGCTGAACGGGCTCCAGCGATGACCTGGCCGGTAGCCGGGTCGATGACATCGCCCACAGCGTTGCAGGCCACCAGGGCGCCCACCACCCAAGGGCCCACGCGCACACTGGCATTGCCGATCCCTCCTTTCATGCAGCGTTGCAGGCCAAATAGTTTGCCCACACAAGCGCCTGCGCCTGCCCCCACGTTGCCTGCTGCCGGTTGGTTGCGTGTTGCGGCCAGACATGCCGCATAACCTGCATCGGCACCTGGCTTGGCCTTGGGGTCGTTGCCAGGGCAGACCACGGGCAGGTCAAACAACACAGCAGCCGGCACAATGGGGACCCGGCCGTACCCTGTTTCGAAACCCATGCCCTGCTCGTCCAGCCAGCGCATCACACCGGAGGCTGCATCCAGACCAAAAGCACTGCCACCGCTCAGCACCACGGCATGTACTTTGTCCACCAAGTTGGAGGGGTCCAGTAAATCGGTTTCCCGTGTGCCCGGTGCGGCGCCCCGAACATCTACAGCCCCCACAGCGCCGTCCACTGCCAGCACCACGGAGCAACCGGTCAGTCGTTCGCTGAGCGTGAAGTGCCCGACTTGCAAGCCGTCGACGTCGACGATGCTGCCAACGGCAATGTCCCTGGCGCTGTTTACAATCATTTGGTATGCCATTCAAAACCTTCTTTATTGTGGTTCATTGATCCGAGAATAGCTTGTGCCCCTGTTTTTAATCAAAAGGCTGCTGAGCCTTATTTTGACCCTGCTGGCCACATCGGCCGTGGTGTTTGCCGTGCTGGAGTTCTTGCCCGGAAACGCAGCACAGGTGATTTTGGGGGAAACCGCGACGTCCGAGTCGATTGCTGCGATGGAAACCAAAATGGGCTTGAACCAGCCCGCCAGCACCCGTTACCTGAGCTGGATGGGTGGCCTGTTGAAGGGGCAGACAGGTCTGAGCATTTCTTATGACACGCCCACGGCCCAGTTGATGGCGGAACGCATGCAGGTGTCGATCCCCCTGGCGGTGATGGCCATGTTGTTGACGGTGACGCTGGCTTTGATACTGGGCATTTATGCCGCGTCCCAGCAAAACAAGGCAGGCGATGCTGGCGTCATGATGTTCAGCCAGTTCGGCTTGGCCGTGCCTAATTTCTGGTTGGCGATCTTGCTGATCTTGCTGTTTGCGGTGCACCTGGAGTGGCTCAGTGCCGGCGGCTTCCCTGGCTGGTCAGCCGATGATGGTGGCGGTGTGGGCGAGGCCCTGAAGGCCTTGCTGCTCCCGGCATTGGCTTTGGCGGCGGTACAAACAGCCATCTTGACACGGGTGACACGCTCTGCGGTACTGGACACCCTTCGGGAAGATTTTGTCCGCACCGCCCGCGCCAAGGGCTTGTCTCGCCGCCAGGTACTTTGGGGCCATGTGCTGCGCAACGCCATGATTCCAGTGCTCACCGTGATGGGCTTGCAGTTTGGCAACCTGATCACTGGCGCCATCGTGATTGAAAACGTCTTCGTGCTGCCGGGCATTGGCCGGCTGATTTTTCAGGCCATTGCAAACCGTGATCTCATCGTGGTGCGTGATGTGGTGATGTTGCTGTCGGCCTTGGTGGTGCTGATCAACTTTTTGATCGACGTTCTTTATGCATTGATCGATCCGCGCTTGAAGGCAGGCCATGCCGGATAAAAACAAGGCCTGGCGCCGGGCCTTGCGCCACCCCAGTTTTGTGCTGGGTGGTGCCATGGTCTTGCTGTTATTGCTGTGTGCGGTCTTGTCCTTGTTCTGGTCCCCTTACCCAGTGGGCGACATCGACATTCCCAACAAGCTGGCCTTGCCCAGCGCCGCCCACTGGCTGGGCACCGACAGTCTGGGGCGTGACATCGGCACTTTGTTGCTGGCGGGTTGCCAAAACTCCCTGCTCGTCGGATTCATTGCGGTTGGCATGGGTCTGGGGGTGGGGGTGCCTTTGGGTTTACTGGCCTCGGCCCGCAGGGGGTGGGTGGAAGAAGTCATCATGCGGGCCTCTGACTTCACATTTGCTTTTCCGGCCTTGCTGTCGGCCATCATGCTGACTGCGATTTACGGGCCAGGTCTGGTCATCAGCATTGTGGCCATAGGGATTTTCAACATACCGGTGTTCGCACGCATCACGCGTGGCGCTGCCAATGCAGTCTGGTCACGTGACTTCACTGCGGCAGCGCGGGCTTCGGGCAAAGGCCCAATGGCCATCACCCTGGCGCATGTTTTGCCCAACATCGCGAGCGTTCTGATCGTTCAATCAAGCATCCAGTTTGCCATCGCGATCCTGGCTGAGGCGGCCTTGTCGTATCTCGGATTGGGGACGCAACCGCCGCAGCCCAGTTGGGGCCGCATGCTCAATGAGGCGCAGTCCCAGATGTTTCAAGCCCCGCTGCTCGCGGTTTACCCTGGTGCGGCGATTGCGCTGGCGGTGTTGGGCCTGAACCTCATGGGGGACGGCCTGCGCGATGTGCTCGACCCTCGGCTGGCAAGGCAGCGGTGAATTGTGATGACTGAAATGGCCTTGCCAGACCCCTTGCTGCAGGTGACCGATTTGCGGGTCACTTTACCCACAGCCCGCGGTTGGGCCCAGGCTTTGAGGGGCGTGTCTTTGCGCATGGAGCGCGGTGATACGGTGGGGCTGATTGGTGAAAGTGGCTGTGGTAAATCGCTCACGGCGCTGGCCCTGATGGGCTTGTTGCCTGAACGTGCGCAGGTCAGTGGCTCGATCAAATTGCAGGGCCAAGAGTTGCTTGACTTGACCGAGCCGCAATGGTGTCGGCTGAGGGGCGCGCGGATGGCCATGATTTTCCAGGAGCCAATGACTGCGCTCAACCCACTGCACCCGATATGGAAACAAATTGCAGAGCCTTTGCGTTTGCATCAGAACATGGGCGTGACCCAGGCCAAAGCCCGTGCGCTGGAATTGCTGGAAAGAGTGCAATTGCCCCGCGCACGCGAACGGCTGGAGGCTTACCCGCACCAATTGTCTGGCGGCCAACGGCAGCGCGTCATGATCTCGATCGCGTTGGCGTGCAGCCCCGACTTGCTGATTGCGGATGAGCCCACCACTGCGCTGGATGTCAGCGTGCAAAAAGAAGTGCTGGCGCTGATCAAACAATTGGTGAACGAAGACGGCATGGGCCTTTTGTTGATCAGCCACGACCTGGGCCTCATGCAAGACCAGGTTGACCGGGTCATGGTGATGTATGGCGGAACGGTGGTGGAAAGCGCTTCTACATCGGCGCTGTTTACGCATCGAGCACATCCCTACACCCGAGGCCTGTTTGAAGCGCGTCCGCGCCTGGGGTTGGCGCGGGGAACCCGCTTGACCACCATTGCTGGCAGCGTGCCCGAGTTGATGGATTTTCCCGCTGGTTGTGCATTTTCTGAGCGTTGCGCCTGGGCTGTGGAAGGCTGTCGTCAAACGCCACCGATGCCTGAAAACATTGCGCCGAACAGTCTGGCATCCGAACCACACGAGGTGAGTTGTCCCCGTTGGAGCCTGCCTTGATGAGTCCACTTCAATTGCAGGATGTTCCGCTGTTGCAAGTGCTGCATTTGGGGCGGCGTTTCGAGATGCCCCGATCCCGTTTGTGGGAGCCTGCCGCCAGCCTGCAGGCTTTGTCCGATGTGAGTTTTTGCTTGCAAGTCGGTAAAAGCCTGGGCATTGTTGGCGAATCGGGCTCTGGCAAGTCCACGCTGGCGCGTTTGGTCATGGCCTTGGACGCACCCTCTCAAGGGCAGGTCTTGTTCAAGGGGGTGGATGTGCATCAGACCCGAGGGGGAGCGCTTCGGCATTTGCGCAGCGGTTTCCAGATGGTTTTCCAGGATCCCTACGGATCGCTGGACCCTCGACAAAAAATATTCAGCATCGTGACCGAGCCAATCCAGAACTGGCGCAAGCCCTCGGATGGCCGATCTGAGTTGCGCGATCGCGCGGCGCAGGCCTTGAACGAAGTGGGCCTGAGAACCCCTGACCTGGACAAATACCCCCATGAATTTTCTGGAGGGCAACGGCAACGCATTGCCATTGCACGTGCCCTGATCACCCGTCCGGCCCTGATCGTGGCCGATGAGCCGGTGAGTGCTCTGGATGTATCGGTACAGGCGCAGGTGCTGAATCTGATGATGGATTTGCAAGACCGGTATGGCCTGAGCTATTTGTTGGTCAGCCATGATCTGGCGGTGGTCAACCTGATGTGTGACGATGTTTTGGTGCTGCAATCGGGCTGTGTGGTAGAAAAAGGCCCAGCGCAGCAGATTTTCCAGCATGCAGAGCACCCGTACACCCGCATGTTGGTTTCAGCTGTTCCTGGTCAGTAGGATCTTTTTTAAGCAGGAGAAAACATGAGCATTCAATTTCCCATGAAACGTCGCTCGATCCCTTGGTGCATGGCGGCATTGTTAGCGGCAAGCCTCAGCTTGGCGCCTTGGCAGACCCAGGCCCAATCGCGCAAGGACAGCGTGATTTTGGGCATGATTCTGGAGCCCACCAGCCTGGATCCGACCATGGCACCTGCTGCTGCCATCGGAGAAGTGGTGCACTACAACATCCTGGAAGGGCTGACCAAAATCAATGTCGATGGAACCATCAGCCCTTTGCTGGCAGAGAGCTGGAAAATGGACGCTGATGGCAAGGCCTATACCTTCAAGTTGCGCAAGGGGGTCAAGTTTCAGGACGGCACCCCTTTCGATTCTGCAGCGGTCAAGTTCAGCTTTGACCGTGCCAAAGACCCTAAAAGCACCAACAAGGCCAAAGGGGCCGTCTTCAACAACATCAGCCACATCGCTACCCCTGATGCACACACGGTGGTCCTGGTGCTGAACAACCCCGACGGCAACTTCTTGTTCAGAATGGGTGAAAACACAGCGGTTATTTTGCACCCTGACAGTGCCGGCAGTGCCGCCACCAAACCCATTGGCACGGGCCCCTACAAGCTCGACAACTGGGCCAAAGGCACGGCGGTGACTTTGTCCAAATGGGATGGCTTTCGCGATGCCAACGCCATCAAGTTAAAGAAGGTCACCTTCCGTTTCATCAATGATTCCGCGGCCCAGGTGGCCGCCTTGTTGGCAGGTGACATTGATGGCATGCCCCGGTTTCAATCCCCGCAGAGCCTCAAGCAGTTCCAGGCCGATAAGCGTTTCGTGGTGGAGATGGGCAGCACGGCAGGCAAAGGCATCATGACCATCAACAACCGCAAAAAACCTTTTGACGATGTGCGTGTGCGCCGTGCCCTCTCGCATGCTGTTGATAAAAAAGCGTTCATTGACGGCGTATTTGAAGGTCTCGCAAAACCCATTGGCAGCCACATGGCGCCCACCGATGCGGGTTATGTGGAATTGAGTGGCTTGTATGCCTACGATCCCGAAAAAGCGAAAGCCCTGCTGAAGGAAGCAGGCGTCCAGACCCCCTTGAATGTCACATTGACCTTGCCGCCACCCCCCTATGCGCGCAAGGGGGGCGAGATCCTGGCGGCGCAACTGGCCAAGGTCGGCATCGTGGCCAAGATCGAAAACGTGGAGTGGGCCCAGTGGTTGGGGGGCACTTTCAAGGGCAACTTTGACCTCACGGTCATCAACCATGTGGAGCCGCTGGACTACATGAACTATGCCAATGCACAGTATTACTGGGGCTATGACAGCAAGGCCTTTCGTGATCTGGCGGCCAAGCACTCGTCCACCACGGCAGCCAAAGAAAGAACCCAGCTGTTTGGCGATATGCAACGCATGATCGCCAAGGATGCTGTGAACGTGTTTTTGTTCAATGCTTCCAATACGGCCGTCTACCGCAAAGGCCTGAAAGGCCTGTGGTCAAGCTCGCCAATTTTTGCAAACGACATGGCCGCGGCGTCCTGGCAATAAATCAGGAGCGGTTCAAACTGCCTCGAAAAGCTTGCTATAATTGCGCCCATGTTGCGGCTGTAGCTCAGTTGGATAGAGTACTTGGCTACGAACCAAGGGGTCGTGGGTTCAATTCCTGCCAGCCGCACCAAAAATCAGAAAGCCCACAACGAAAGTTGTGGGCTTTTTCTATTTTTGGCAAGCACAATTCACAAGCCGAATTCACACGTCAGACCCCCCCGAGCCTGCAAAGCCATCTTTCCAACGCACCTTTGAGCATCACGACATGAGCAAAGCATTCACCAAAGAAACGGACGATGGTGCGGAGGATGATGACCTGGCATTGCCCGCCATTCCCCCTGGTGCGCGCAACTACATGACGCCGGCAGGCTACGCCCGATTGAAGACCGAACTGTTTAGCCTGATTGATGATGAACGGCCCAAGGTGGTTGAAATCGTGCATTGGGCTGCCAGCAATGGCGATCGCTCTGAAAATGGCGATTACATCTACGGCAAAAAACGTTTACGTGAGATCGATCGGCGTATCCGGTTCCTGACCAAGCGACTGGAAGTGGCGGAAGTGGTGGACCCTTCCGTGAACCATGGCAGTGAACAGGTTTTCTTTGGCGCCACCGTCACCTATCTCGAAGCTTCGGGCACCAAGCGCACGGTCACGATCATGGGCATTGATGAAGTCGACAGCGCGCAAGCTCAGGTCAGTTGGGTCTCACCGATTGCCCGCACTTTGCTCAAATCGCGAGAAGGGGACGAGCTGAAGTTGGTCACCCCCGTTGGCGTTGTAGACATTGAGGTGTTACAAGTCCGCTACCCATCCCCCAGTTATCCCGGTTAAGCAAGTCGTGCATTCACGAGCTTGAATTGCCTTTGTTGGTTTGGCGATCCGCCAAGATAACGGAGGGTGTGCGTTTGAGTTGGCGAAGCACTTGTTCCAGATGGGCTGCATCGCGCACTGCGATCAGGAACTTCAACTCGGCCGTGTCTTGTGGCAGTTCTTGTCCCATGTCGATGTGAACAATGTCAGTCTCGCAGCTGGCCAGTGCACCAGCAACTCTGGCCAATACGCCTTTGCCATTGACCACCGTGACGTTGATGACGGTTTCAAAATTGCGCTGCAATTCATCCGACCATTCAACGCCGATGAAGCGCTCGCGGTCCTTGTGTTCAAGTTTCTTGGCGATGGCACAGTCGCGGGTGTGAACTGCGAGGCCTTCACCACGGCCCAGGTATCCCACAATATCGTCCCCTGGCAAGGGGCGGCAGCAGCGTGAATAGACCACCGATGCATTTTCGCTGCCGTCCAGTGTGATGGCGCCTTGAGAGATGGATTCGTGGGCGGTGAAACGCTCACGGGTCATCAGCAGTGCATCGGGTTTTTGGCCAAGTTCTGACAGCAAGGCGGCCAGGCGTTTGGCCACAATGGTCGCTATGCGTTTGCCCAAGCCGATGTCCATCAACAAATCTTGCTGGTTGCGGTTGCCCGTAAAGCGCAACAGTTTTTCCCACAACGCATAACCTGCGGGATCGTTGGCAGGCAGTTTGTCGATGCCTTCTGCGCGAAGCGATTGGGTGAGCAGTTTTTCGCCCAATTCCACAGACTCTGTCTGCGCCATGGTTTTGAGGTGATGGCGAATTTTGGACCGGGCTCGGCCGGTGCGCACAAAACCCAGCCAGGCCGGGTTGGGGGCAGACACCGGGGCGGTGATCACTTCGACCACGTCGCCATTTTTGAGCTCAGTACGCAGCGGCACCTGATCGCCATTGATGCGTGCGGCCATGGCGTGGTCGCCCACCCGACTGTGGATGGCATAAGCAAAGTCCACCACCGTGGCGCCCCGAGGCAAAGCCATGATCTGGCTCTTGGGCGTGAAGACATAGACCGCATCAGGAAACAGATCGACCTTAACGTGGTCCCAGAACTCGGCAGCATCGCGGGTTTCTGTTTGAATATCCAGCAAGGATTGAAGCCACTGAGTGCCCAAACGTTTTGATTGGGCACTGGCTGAAGCATGTTCTTTGTAAAGCCAATGTGCCGCCACACCCGATTCCGCCACCAGGTGCATGGCTTCGGTGCGCATCTGGAACTCGACGTTCACGCCCGATGGCCCCACCAGGGTTGTGTGCAAGGACTGGTAACCGTTGACCTTGGCGATGGCGATATGGTCTTTGAACTTGCCGGGAACGGGCTTGTAAATCTGGTGCAACCATCCCAACGCGGTGTAGCAATCGATCACCGAAGGCACGATGATCCGAAAGCCATAAATGTCGGTCACCTGGGCAAAGCTCAGGTGTTTTTCGTCCATCTTCTTGTAAATCGAATAAAGCGTTTTTTCGCGACCGCTGATGCGGACCTCCAGCTTGGCGTGAACAAAAACGGCTTCCACATCCGACTTCACTTTTTGAATCAGATCACGTCGGCGGTTGCGTGCCCGGGCCACGGCCTTGGTCAGCACCGCATAGCGCCAGGGCAGCAAGTGTTTGAAAGACAGGTCTTGCAGTTCCCTGTAAATCTGGTTCAAACCCAGGCGGTGGGCTATTGGGGCGTAAATTTCCAGGGTCTCGGAGGCAATGCGGCCCCACTTGCTGCGCGGCATGTCGGACAGGGTGCGCATGTTGTGGGTGCGATCGGCCAGCTTGATGAGGATGACTCGCACATCACGGGCCATGGCCAGCAGCATTTTGCGAAACGATTCGGCCTGGTTTTCTTCGCGGGTATTGAACTCCAGCCTGTCCAACTTGGTCAGACCATCCACCAACTCGGCCACTGGAGAGCCAAAGCGCTGGATCAGCTCGGGCTTGGTCACACCACAGTCCTCCATGGCGTCGTGCAACAAAGCCGCAGCCAGAGCCTGGGCATCCAGCTTCCATTCAGTGCACAACACAGCCACAGCGATCGGGTGGGTGATGTAGGGCTCGCCACTTTTGCGCATTTGGCCCAGGTGGGCCTCGTCGGCAAATTTATAAGCCTGGCGCACCATGGTGGTCTCGGCATCGCTCAGGTAGCCGAGCTGAGCCTCCAGCACCGCAAAGCTGGCCGCTGCCGCATTGGCCGCGGCCGGTGCCACCGCCTTGGGATGACGTGGGCTCGCTTGGGAAGGGTGGGACATGGCACTGCTCATGACATCAATGTAACGCAAGCTGTTGCAGGCACTGAGGATGGCCAAAAAAAAGCCCCATCACTGGGGCTTTTGTGGGTTCGGCAAGCGCCGAATGTGCGGCTGTTCAGGAAACGCGTTTGAGCATTTCGATGCCGACTTTGCCTGCCGCGATTTCGCGCAGAGCGGTCACGCCAGGCTTGTTCTTGCTTTCGATGCGGGGGGTGTGACCCTGGCTCAGCATGCGTGCCCGGTAAGTGGCGGCCAAAACCAGTTGGAAACGGTTCGGGATCTTTTCCAGGCAATCTTCAACAGTGATGCGGGCCATGATGTTTTCCTTGAAAATTTCTGCGCGTGACTCAAGCAATTTTGAGTGCTTGGAAGGTGTCAGGCCGTGTTCGGCGCTGGACGTGGTACTTGAGACGCTGAGCGTGAACGACCGCTTTGAGGTCAAACAGGGCTCTGTCAAAGACTTCGTTGATTATAACGAAGTCAAATTCCTTGGCCTGAGACATCTCAATGGCCGCATTTTGAAGGCGCAAATCGATGATTTCAGGGCTGTCCTCGCCACGGCGCTCCAGGCGAGAGCGCAACTCTTCCCAACTGGGCGGCAAGATGAAGATCAGCACCGCGTTGGTATACATCTTCTTGATCTGCAGCGCCCCTTGGTAATCGATTTCCAGCACCACATCGGTGCCTTGGGCCATGCGGTCCTCAATGGTCTTTTTGGAAGTTCCATAGCGCTGGCCATGCACATGGGCCCACTCGACAAATGCATCGGCCAGCACCATCGCGTCGAATTCCTGAACCGATGCAAAAAAGTATTCGCGACCGTGCTTTTCCTGACCGCGTGGGGCCCGGGTGGTGTGTGAAACAGTCGGCTGGACGCGCGAGTCCAGTTCCATCAATGCCTTGACCAGGCTGGATTTGCCAGCCCCGCTGGGAGCCGCCACGACAAAGAGGTTTCCGGGGTAATCCATGGGCAGTTTCTTTATTCGATGTTCTGGACTTGTTCACGCATTTGCTCAATCAGCACTTTCATGTCCACCGAGATGCGGGTCATTTCAAGCGCGGCCGATTTCGAGCCCAAGGTGTTGGCTTCACGGTGCAGTTCCTGGATCAAAAAGTCCAGGCGTTTACCGATGTCCCCCCCCTTTTTCAGCAAGCGCGAGATTTCTTCCAGGTGTGAGCGCAGGCGGGTCAATTCTTCAGCCACGTCAATGCGGATGGCAAAGGCCGTGGCCTCTGTCAGAGCGCGGTCCTGGGCGGCTTCGGGCAGGTGGCTTCCATCGGCCAGCGCCATGGCGTCTTTCCAGCGCTCCAAAAAACGCTGGCGCTGTTGCTCGACCAATTGTGGAACCAAGGGCACAGCTTGCTCTCCCAAGCTCAGCAGTTGGGTGATGTGCCCTTGCAGCATCTCGGTTAAGCGAGCGCCTTCACGCGCACGGGCATCGCTCAGGGCTTTGACCACCTGAGTGGCGAGTTTCAACCAGGCCGCTTCATCGGGAGCGGCCTGCCCGGAGCTGCCAGCGGTCATGCGCAGCACATCGGACACGCTCAAGGCGGGCGCATTGGGCAGCCAGTCGTGAATTTTGTCTTGCAGCGCCGCGATTTTTTGCAGGGTCTGGTGGCCGGGTGCCTGCAGTGTGGCGCCGTCGCCGGCATCCTGACTTGCACGCACTTCGACTTTGCCGCGCTTGATGTGTCGGGTGATCAGTTCGCGCAATCCAGGTTCGAGCTGCCGCAGCTCTTCAGGCAATCGAAAGCTCAGATCTAAAAAACGGCTATTGACCGAGCGGATTTCAAGCCCCAATCGCGCGGTCGGGCTGGTGCTGGCAGGGCCCTCGCCATCGGTGGCCTGCGGGCTGTGCTGCACGCTGGCATACCCGGTCATACTGTAAACTGGCATCGGTCAAATTCCTTGGAACAGCGCAGTCCTTCTTCGTTTGCAAGAATCAGGCATGAGCGCTGCATAGGGGTCGCACAGGGTGCGAACACCAAACCGTGGATTATCGCAAACTCTCTGGCTTGCCCTCAGGCTCTGCAAGCTGCCAACTTACTCTGTCTCACCATGAACACCACGACTGCCTCTTATGTCCGCTCCGGTCGCGCCCATGAAGCTTTGCGCCCCGTGCGCATCACCCGTGGCTACACCGTCCACGCAGAGGGCTCGGTCCTGATTGAATTTGGCCAGACCCGCGTGCTCTGCACCGCTTCGGTCGAAGAAAAAGTGCCGGGTCACAAAAAAGGCAGCGGCGAAGGCTGGGTGACGGCTGAATACGGCATGCTGCCCCGTGCCACACACACCCGTGGCGACCGCGAAGCTGCCCGTGGAAAGCAAAGCGGCCGCACCCAGGAAATCCAGCGCCTGATCGGACGGTCACTGCGTGCTGTGTTTGATTTGAAGAAACTGGGTGAGCGCACCATTCACCTGGATTGCGATGTGCTGCAAGCCGATGGGGGCACGCGAACCGCCAGCATCACGGGCGCTTTTGTGGCAGCGCAAGATGCCGTCAATTGGTTGATCACCACTGGCAAACTCACTGAATCCCCCATTTTGGATCGCGTAGCCGCCATTTCTGTGGGGTTGAAAAACGGCACGGCTTTGCTCGACCTTGACTACCCCGAAGACTCGGCCTGTGACACCGACATGAACGTGGTCATGACTGGCGCTGGCAACTTCGTGGAAGTGCAGGGCACGGCTGAAGGCGTGGCTTTTACCCGCGTCGAGATGGACCGCATGCTGGCGTTGGCCGAAAAAGGCATTGTGCAATTGGTGAATTTGCAAAAACGAGCGCACGACGAGCCCAAAACCCTGACTTTCAGCGCCTGAATCCGTGCGCATGAAAATCGTTCTTGCCTCCAACAATGCCGGCAAATTGGCTGAACTGCAAACCCTGTTTGCACCGCTGCACATGACACTGGTGCGGCAGTCTGAACTGAATATCCCTGAAGCCGAAGAACCCTACAAAACCTTTGTTGAAAACGCCTTGGCCAAAGCCCGCCATGCGGCACAACTCAGCGGTTTGCCCGCGCTGGCCGATGACGCTGGTCTGTGCGTGGATGCCTTTGGGGGGCAGCCGGGGGTGGACACGGCTTATTACGCCACGCGCTTTGGCTACCCGAAGGGTGACGATCAGAACGTGACGGCACTGCTCGAGCAAATGCAGGGCATCACCAACCGCCGAGCAGCCATGGTCAGCACCTTGGTGGCTTTGCGCAGCGCCGATGACCCAGAGCCCTTGATTGCCGTGGGCCGCGTGGTGGGCGAGATCACGCGCGAGCGGCAGGGCACGAACGGTTTTGGTTTTGACCCGGTCATCTACCTGCCCCAGTTTGGCAAGACCTTCGCCGAGTTGCCGGTTGAGGTAAAAAATGCCAACAGCCACCGGGGCCGGGCCGCACAGGCCATGCTGGCGCTGATGCGAGAACGCTGGCTGGACAGCCCCCAAGCATGAACCCCAGCATGGATCCGGTGCATGCCATGCGCCCTGGCTTGTTGCAGCTCAAGGCCTTGCCGCCTTTGTCGCTTTATGTGCATTTGCCCTGGTGTATCAAGAAATGTCCTTATTGCGACTTCAACTCGCACGAGTTTCGTGAAGGCGCCGATGCGCTGTCCACGCAAGACGCGTACATCAATGCCCTGTTTGCTGACCTGGAAGCCAGTCTGCCCCTGATCTGGGGCCGAAGTGTCCAAACGGTATTTTTGGGGGGCGGCACGCCCAGTCTGTTTTCGCCTGAAGCGATTGACCGACTTTTGAGCGGCATCCGGGCCCGGTTGCGGCTGGCGCCCGATGCTGAAATCACCATGGAAGCCAATCCAGGGACCTTTGAAAAAGACCGTTTCAAGGCATTTCGCCAGGCAGGCATCACACGCCTGTCCATTGGGGTGCAAAGCTTTGACAATGCACACCTCAAGGCCCTGGGCCGCGTGCACGACCGAGATCAGGCGCTGGCAGCCGTCACAGAAGCTGCGCAGGTCTTTGACACCTTCAATCTGGATCTGATGTACGCCTTGCCGGGGCAGACGCTTGAGGGCTTGTCGCAGGACATCCAGACCGCGCTGGCTTTTGCGCCACCGCACATCTCGATCTACCACCTGACGATTGAGCCCAACACGGTGTTTGCCAAGTTTCCGCCGACCTTGCCCGAAGAAGATCTGGCTTACGACATGATGGACCGCATCACCGAGTTGACCTTGGCCCAGGGCTTGGCGCGTTACGAGGTGTCTGCCTATGCCAAAGCGGGCCATCAGTGTGCCCATAACCTGAACTACTGGCAGTTTGGCGATTACCTGGGCATTGGCGCTGGGGCGCACAGCAAAATCAGTTTTGCGCACCGTGTGCTGCGACAGGTGCGTTACCGCGAACCCGCCCTGTACATGCAACAAGCCAGCAAAGGTGAACCAGTCACCCAAAGCACCGAGGTTTCTCGCCAGGACCTGCCGTTTGAGTTCATGCTCAATGCCTTGCGCTTGCGCGGCGGTTTTGCACTCGAAGATTATGTGGACCGCACAGGGCAGGCCATGACCAGCGTGCAAAAGGCTTTGCAAAAAGCCGAAACAATGGGTTTGATTGGCCGAGACTTGCACCGCGTCTGGCCGACAGAAAAGGGCTTTGATTTCTTAAGTGATTTGCAGGCGCTTTTTTTGTCTGAGACAGACTGAACCGTCGAACCAGTTGAAGCACTCAAACTTGTTTGATGTGCAGTCGGGAGAGCAGCAGTTTCAAACCGTAAAGCATCAACAAAGCGCCCAGGGTGTCACCGATGAACATGGGCCAAACACCGACCCAGAGGTTGGCGTTTGACTCTTGATGCAGCCCCCACACCAGGTGATGGGCGACCGAATTGGCGGCTGAAAAAATCAGGGTGTAATTCAGCAAGCGGTGCGTGGTCAGGGCTTGCATCAGCTGGTCTGCGCTCTTGCCTCTGCCAAGAACCTTCA
>NZ_JBIKHV010000060.1:0-15469 GCF_044361985.1 Limnohabitans sp.
TCCACAACCATACCGCCAGTCCTATCGCTATCAAAGCCGCCAAAATGAAGAGCACGCTTTCCTGCTTCTCCCCGACAAAATAATCCGTCAAGTCTTTCATCATGTGCATCTCTCCTGAGTTCATGTTCAATGCCTGTCAATGCCACTGGGCATCAATGCCCACCCGCCCCTGCCGATAGGCTGCAGGTGTGGTGCCGGTCCAGCTTCTGAACGCCCGGATGAAGGAGTTGCTTTCCTGGAAGCCCAGCAACCACGAAATTTCTCCGGCCGATATGTCGGTGCGGCTCAGGTAATGACGCGCCAGCTCATGCCGAACCTCACTGAGCAGTTCTTGAAACCCGACCGATTCCTCGGCCAATTGCCGCTGCAAGGAACGCTTGCTCATCGCCAGGCGCTGGGCCACGGTATCGATGCTACTGATGCCTGCGGGTAGCGTCTCCAGCAGCACCGCCCTGACCCGCTCGCGCAGTCCCGCTTGCGCGTCCAGCGCCGACAGTCGGCTGTTCAGTGCCGGCTCAAACGCCGCCCACATGGCCATGTTGTCGGTCAAAAAAGGTCGGCGTCCATCCTGCGCCGAAAACGCGATCTGGATCTGTTCAGAGGCACCCAGAGCGCAGCCCAGATAGGCTTTGTAGGGTGCAAGATTCAAGGGCAAATCTGGCACAGAGGCCGCCAAGGGCTCGACGCGCTCACGCGTACCCAGCCGGGCCAGTTGCGTGAAGAACACCAGCTCCGAGACACCCAAGCTGCGGGGAATCGGCTCGGCGCTCCCGTAGCAGCTGAGCGTGACCTGCGTGCGGTCTGCGCGGATGTCGACCCCCATGAGCAAGGGGCATATCAGGCGTTTGTAATGCGCCAGCCGCTGCAATGCGGTGTTCAGGTCGGGGCTGCACAAGCAGGCAAACAGGGCAGGGTCAAAGGCCTCCACCGACATGGCCTGCGCGAGTTTGAGGGCCAGCTCGTCGCTGCCTGCGGCCTGCTCCAGTCCGCGCCACAGGTCAAAGTACTGCTCAGGCGACAAACTCGCCCCCCCCGGCCGTGCAAACAGGTCACCCGGCAGCCGCGCCAGGCTCAGCACATCGGCGGGGGAGTATCCCATGTCCAGGATGAGCAGTTTCCAACCCATCTGCACGGCAAAGCGTGTGGCCTGTTTCACAGTAGGGGCCTTTCTGACGTGTCGTTAGGGTTTCGTTGGGTTGGGTTACTTGGCTTGGCTCATGATGGCCATGTCAAACAGGCGGTCCCCGAAGTATTTGCGGATGAACATCAGGGGCTTGGCCATTTTGCCGATGACGTAGCGGGTTTTCGGGCGGCTTGACCGCACAGCCTGCAGTATGGCATCGGCCACCACCGAAGGTGGCGAGGCCGCGCCCTGTTTGGCGTAAGTGCTGCGCATCGCCTTGGCCATGCCCTGCGCCATGGCTTGGTAAGGGCCTTGGCCCGAACGCTGCAGCATCGGCTCCAGCATCACGCCACCCCATTCGGTCGCAATGACGCCGGGCTCGATGATCACCACCTGGATGCCGAAGGGCGCCAATTCGATGCGCAAGCAATCGCTCCAGCCTTCCACCGCGTGCTTGGTGGCGTGGTACCACGAACCCAGGGGCGTGTACATCTTGCCGCCCATCGACGAGATGTTGATGACCTTACCCGCCCCTTGGCGGCGCATGTGCGGCAGCGCCAATTGCGTGAGTCGGGCCATGCCGAACAGGTTGACTTCAAACTGGTAACGGGCATCGGCCAGGCTCGAGTCTTCCATGGCGCCGTACATGCCAAAGCCCGCGTTGTTCACCAGCACATCGATGCCTCCATGGCCTTTTGTGATGGTTTGCACCGCCGAGACGATGTTGGCGTCCACCGAAATATCCATCTGCAGCGGTATGGCCCCCAGCGCACGCAAATCGTCCATTTGCGCCAATCGGCGCGCCGCAACGTAGACCGTCAGACCCTCTTGCAACAGCCGCTTGGCCGTCTCTTTGCCCATGCCGGACGATGCGCCAGTGACGAGCGCCACCTGTTTTTTGGGGGATGTGGATGCCATGAAAAATTCCGTTCGTGAATGTGTTTCGAGTGGTGTCATGGTCGCAGTTTGGATGCCACGCGTCACCATCGGATCACGCCAATGCGCATGCCGAAGATGCCAATTTGAATTACAACAGTCCCGCACACGAAAGAATTAAATGGGTGGTGCGCCCGTCCTTGTAGCTCTTAAACACCAGTCTGGCTGCATGGAAAAAGAAATTTGAAACCGCATTTAGCGACTGGATTGCGGCTCAAAACACCTGGGACGAAAAGCAAGGCATCCCAGGTGCAGACCTGCGCCCTTGGTAAACCGCGATGGCTCAGTTTGACGTTTATATGAACCCCAGTGAAAGCGCTGGACAAGGCATCCCTTTTTGGTCGTGGTGAACGGCCAAGGCCTGCGTGCTCTGGCACACTATTCAGCGCCCTTGCCCACTCGCAGTTTGCGACAACCAGTGGGCAACTTGGCACATCAAGCCAGCGTTTTGATCACAGCGATGGACGTGGTGGTTTCAGGCTTTTAGCCAGCGCACTCAGTGGCGATCGCGGCAGTCAGCCACGTCGAACGCCTCAACTGATGGCATGGGGGTCACAAGTCTTTCACGCCCAACGCAGGCACAAGCTGTCTAAACTGAGCCCATGATCCAAGGCCTCGTTCAACTCTTCATCTTCCAGGCGCTCGGCGAGCTGCTGTCCAGGTTCGCCCTGCCCTTCATTCCCGGCCCTGTGCTGGGCCTGCTTTTACTGCTAGCATTTTTGGGGCTGCGCGGCCACGTGCCCGCGTCCATGGACATGGTGGGCAGCGGCATCTTGCAGCACCTGGGGCTGTTGTTCATTCCTGCCTCGGTGGGTGTGGTGCTTTATCTGCCGGTGTTGAAGGCCAACGCCTGGGCCATCAGCGCGGCGCTGGTGCTGAGCGTGGTGGCCACGGTGGCAGTGACAGCGCTCTTGCTCAAAATGTTCGCCAAAAAGGACGGCGCGTCATGAACACCCCATTGCGCACGGAACTCCCCCCCATTTCAGAAATTTGGGTCTACCTCTCGGGCAGCCCCCTCTTGGCCTTGGTGCTGACGCTCAGCGCTTACCTGCTGGGCCTCACGCTGTACGAACGCAGCCAGCGCAACCCGCTGGCCAACCCGGTGCTGATTGCCGTGGTGCTGGTGTGCATCGGCATCAGCGTGATCGACATGCCGTATGCCCAATATTTTGAAGGTGCGCAGTTTGTGCACTTCTTGCTGGGCACAGCCACGGTGTCGCTGGCGATTCCCATTTACAAGGGTTTTGCCTCACTCAAGGGGCGCATGGGGCTTTTGCTGCTGTCGCTGCTGGCAGGCGGCATCACCTCGGTGCTGACCGCTGTGGGCATGGCGCGTTGGCTGGGGGTGGACGAATCGCTGGTGCGCGGGCTGGTGGCCAAGTCGGTGACCGCGCCCATTGCCATGGGCATTGCCGAACGTGTGCAAGCCTCGCCCACCCTGACCGCCATCTTTGCCGTCAGCACTGGCATTTTGGGCGCAGTGCTCGGCCGCTACGTGCTGGACGCCCTGCGCGTGACGGCCTGGTGGCAGCGCGGCTTTGCCCTGGGTGTGGCCGCGCACGGCATCGGCACCTCACGCGCTTTCAGCGTTAACGCCGAGGCTGGGGCCTACGCCAGCCTGGGCATGGGCTTGCACGGCATTGCAGGAGCAATGCTGATTCCTTATGCGGTGGCCTGGTGGTTTTAGAGACGGGATTTCGTACTGAGTCCGCCGCGTGACAGGGCCAGACAGGCTTCTTTTTATGATGAAGACCATGAACTACGCCCCCGCTGACCTCCTGACCTTTGCCGATCAACTTTTGCAAGCCGCGGGCTTGCCGCCGGACAAGGCCCATGCCGTGGCCGATGTGCTGCTGGAAGGCGACTTGCTCGGCCACACCACCCATGGCCTGGCGTTGTTGGCGCCCTATCTGGCCGAACTGGAAGCGGGCAAGATGCGCGCAGAGGGTCAGCCCCTTGTGGTGTCGGATCACCCGGCCGCAGTCACCTGGGATGGCCAGCGTCTGCCTGGCCCTTGGCTGGTGTTGCAAGCCATTGAACTGGCCACACAGCGCGCCCGGACGCAAGGCACCTGCACCGTGGTCATCCGGCGCAGCCACCACATTGCCTGTCTGGCGGCCTACCACCAGCGGGTCACAGAGCAAGGTTTGATGATGCTGTTGCATTGCTCTGACCCCAACACCGCCAGCATTGCCCCCTTTGGCGGGCTGGACCCGGTGTTCACGCCAAACCCCGTCTCGGTGGGCATTCCCACGTCGGGCTTGCCCGTGCTGATCGATGTGTCCACCTCGTCCACCACCAACGGCATGACGAACCGCTTGCAAAAAGAAGGCGGCTTGTTGCCCGCCGAGTGGGTGATGGATGGCCACGGAGATGCCAGCCGCGATCCGGCGGTCTTGTTCAACGAGCCCAAGGGCACGATCTTGCCACTGGGGGGCATGGATTCAGGGCACAAGGGCTATGGCCTGAGCTGGATGGTCGAGGCACTGACGGGCGGCCTGTCGGGGCATGGCCGCGCGGACGCCCCCGAAGGTTGGGGGGCCACTGTGTTTTTGCAGATCATCGATCCCCGCGCCTTTGCAGGCTTGTCCCATTTTCAGACGCAAATGGACGAGGTCTCGAGACAATGCCATGCCTCGCGGCCTGCACAAGCTGACCGATGGGTGCGGACACCGGGCGAAAGGGGCTTGAAGTTGAAGGCCGACAGCGCCAGCCAGGGCGTGGCCCTTTACCCGAACATCATGCCCATGCTCTTGCCTTGGGCTGAGAAGTTCAAGACCCCTGCACCTTCACCCTTGTAAAAAATCAACCCGGATCACAGGCGGCGCAGAGGCCGCGCGGGGCAGCACATAGGCCATGCACAGGCCGGAATACGCTGCAACGATGAAACGAAAACGTTTCGCGTCAAGCGGCAACAGCCGGTTTGCGCAACAGGCGCAAAAGCACGGGGGCAAACCACACCAGGGCCGTCAGAATGGCCAGACACAAGGCGATTGGGCGGGCCACAAAAGCCGTCAAATCACCATTGGATTTGATCATCGAGGTGATGAAGTTTTCTTCCAGCATGCCCCCCAGCACCACGCCCAGAATGGCCGGAGCTGTCGGAAACTTGTTGGCTTCAAGCAAGTAAGCCAGGATGCCGGCCACCAACATCACGCCCACCTGGAAAACAGAATTGTTGATGGCGAAAGTGCCCACCACGCAAAACAGCAAAATCATCGGCATCAGGATTTCACGGGGCACCTTGAGGATGCGCTTGGCTACCTTGATGCACAAAATGCCCAGCGGAATCATGATGATGTTGGCCACAATGAACAACAAGAACACCGCATAAATGTTCTGCGGGTTGGTGGTGAACAAGGTCGGCCCGGGATTCATGTTTTTCATGTACAGCACACCGATCACGATGGCTGTGATCGAGTCGCCCGGAATGCCAAACACCAGGGCTGGAATCCAGGCACCGGCCAGCGCACTGTTGTTGGCAGCGCCAGACTCCACAATGCCCTCCACATGGCCCGTGCCGAACTTCTCGGGCTCCTTGGAAAACTTCTTGCTCATCGCGTAAGACATCCAGGCAGCGATATCGGCGCCTGCACCAGGCAATGCGCCCACGGCTGTTCCCAGCACACTGCCACGCAATATTTGCTTGGGGTATTTTTTGGCCAGCGCCCACTGCCCCTTCAAGACACCGCCCACTTCTTCCACCACCAACTCTGCGGGTGGGCTGGTGTCCACCACGTAGCGGATGATCTCAGAGATGGCAAACATGCCGATCATCATGGCGATCATGCCAATGCCGCCCGACATCTCGGTGTTGCCGAAAGTAAAACGCGGAAAACCAGCCGGGTTACCCAAGCCGACGCAAGCCACCAGCAAGCCGATCAGCAACATCATCAGGCCCTTCACGGGCGCACCGGTTGAAATGAAGACAGCACAGGTCAGCCCCAGCAGCACCAACCAGAAATACTCGAACGAGCTGAAATTCAAGGCGAAGTCGGCCAAGGCAGGCGCCGCAACGATCAGCACCAAAGTGCCAAACAAGCCACCCACAGCCGAGAACACCAGGCCCGCGCCCAAGGCTTTCTCGGCTTGTCCTTTGCGCGTCATGGCATACGCTTCGTCGGTGTAGGCTGCCGATGCGGGTGTGCCGGGTATGCGCAACAGGCAGCCCGGAATATCGCCAGAAAAAATCGCCATGGCCGTGGCCGTGACCATGGCAGCCACAGCCGGAATGGGGGGCATGAAGAAGGTCACAGGCACCAGCAGCGCGGTGGCCATGGTGGCGGTCAGGCCAGGCACCGACCCCACAAACAAGCCATACAAGGAAGCGAGCACCATCACCATCAGGGTGTAGGGCTCGAACACCATCGAAAAAGCTTGGCCAACGGCTGTCCACATGGGATAAGACTCCTCAGACTGACAAAGTCATTTGGGTGAGAAACAGAAAGCGGAACAGGCCTTTAGCCAATTACCAGGCCAGAGGCGTCAGGACACCCCAGGGCAAGGGCACGCGCAAGAGTTTGTAAAAGGCAAAGTGCACCACCAAGGTGGCCACCACCGCCCAAAAGACGGCGCGGCGCCAAGGCACTTGCAGCGACCTGAACAGCGTGAACATCATGAGCACGGCGGTGATCAAAAAGCCCAAATCGTCTGCGACCACGATGTAGAAAACCACCGACCCGAGCAGTGCCACCAGCGCGCGGGTATGCCTTGGTGAGTTGACCCAGTCTTCCCACTCAAGCCATGGCCCATCTGCGCGGTCACGCCAGCCTTGCCAGACCAGCATGGCCCCCCCGATGCACATGCCCAGAGCGATCAGCCCCGGAAACAAGGCAGGGCCAACGGGCTGGCCCGGAATGTTGGGGTAATTGCGCACGGCAAAGAGCACCGTAGCACCCAAGGCCATGAGCAAGAGCCCCCAAAATGCGTCGTTGATTTTCATCGACCTGCTTACTTGACCAGACCCACGGCCTTCATGGTCACACCCATTTCGGCATCGGACTTGGCCATGAATTTGGCCATATCTTCAGGCCCACCATAAATCACGCCCAGGCCACGGCTGGTCATGAAGTCGTTGTAGTCTTTGCTGGCAACCGCCTTGCGCACGGCTTCGGCCAATTTGGCTTGAATCGGAGCGGGCAAACCTTTGGGCGCCAGCACACCACGCCATGCCGCCATGGTCCAGTTGCTGCCGGTTGCCGACTTTAGCGTAGGCACATTGGGGTACAGCGTGGAAGGCTTGTCGTTCATGATGGCCAGACTTTTCACCTTGCCTGCATCGATCAGAGAACGCGCTTCGGGCAGGGAAACAGGGGCCACTTCAACGCCACCCGCCACCATGTCTTGCAAGCCTGGCGCAGCGCCGTTGCTGGGCACCCAAGGCAGTGCAGCCGGATCGATTTTCTGGTCCAGCAAGAGCCCTGCAATGGCCAGGTGCCAGATGCCGCCCTGGCCTGTGCCCGAAGCCTTGAACTTGCCGGGGTTGGCCTTGATGGCAGCCAGCAATTCGTTCACGTTTTTGTAGGGCGAATCAGCTCTCACTTGGATACCCGCTGGGTCAGCATTGACCAAGCCAATGGGGGTGTAGGAGGCGCCGGTCAAAGGGGTCAGGCCCTGCCAGTGCATCATGCCGATCTCGACCGTGGCCAAACCGATGGTGTAACCGTCAGCGGGCGCTGCCGCGATGGCAGCATGACCCACCACCCCGCTGCCACCGGTGCGGTTCACCACCGTCACAGGTTGGCCCAGATCTTTTTCGAGCAAGCTGGCCACGATGCGGGCCACCGCGTCGGTGCCGCCACCAGCGCCCCAAGGAACGATCATGGTGATGGGGCGGGTGGGGTAATTCTGGGCTGCGGCAGGCAAGGCTGCGGCAAGACAAGCCAAACCAGCAACAGCACTGGCAACCAGCGTACGGCGTGAACGGATGAACATGGGAATTCCTTTTGATTTGTAAAGCCGGGACCAACTGGCACCCCGCAGCGTCAAAATTTATACCCATTCACCTTTCAGACCACTAGGGTCAACCATAGATTCAGTAACTCTGGCGACTTTCCTGTTGGCGCCAATCCGTCGTCAATCGATCTTGGCGCCGGCCTGAAACCAACGCCCCAACACAGCGCGATCGTCCTCGGTCAGGCCGGTGGCATTGCCCATGGGCATTTGCTTGGTCACCACCACCTGCTGGTACATGTTTTGCGCATGGGTCTTGATGGCTTGCGGACTGTCCAGCCGGACATTTTTCATTTGCACCTGCGCTCCGTGGCACGCCAGGCAGTGTTGGCCCACCAGGGTTTGCACTTGCGCAAATGTCACGGGCGCGGCGGGCACCGCCGTTGCAGCCACAGGGGCTGCCGGGCGCAAGGCCACGATCACACCCAAAATCAAGACCACACCGACCAATGCAAAAGGCCAGGGGTTGGCAGCACGGCCCAGGTGGAAGGCGTGCCGTTGCACAAAGAACTGGCGGATCAGGGCGCCGGCAAACATCATCATGAACAGCAAGACCCAGCGTTGCTCGTGCGAGTACAAAAAGCTGTAATGGTTGCTCAGCATCGCGAAGATGACGGGCAGCGTGAAGTAGGTGTTGTGCACGCTGCGCTGCTTGCCGCGCTTGCCATGAATGGCCAGGGCATTGGCATCGTAGGGCTCGCCACTGGTCATGGCCGCGACCACTTTGCGCTGGCCAGGGATGATCCAAAAGAACACATTGGCGCTCATGGCCGTGGCGATCATGGCACCGACCAGCAAGAAGGCTGCGCGGCCTGCGAACAATTGGTTGGCCAACCAGGCGACAAAAGCCACCACCACAATCATCAAGCCCGCAACGATCAGTTCACCGTTTTTGCGGAAACCGAAAACGCGGCAAATGGTGTCGTATACCAACCAAAAGGCCACCAGAAGACCAACGGCCGCTGACCCCGCCATCACGGGTGTCCAGTCCATCAGGGATTTGTCGATCAGGAAGGTGCCCGCGTTGTAAAGGTAGAGCACCGTAAAAAGCGCAAAGCCAGTCAGCCAGGTGGAATAGGCTTCCCAATAAAACCAGTGCAATTTGGTGTGGATTTTCTGGGGCGCCACCATGTATTTTTGGGGGTTGTAAAACCCGCCACCGTGCACGGCCCACATGGCACCACCCACACCTTTTTCCAGCAAATCAGGCGAATTGGGTTTTTGTAAATTGTTGTCAAGAAAGACAAAGTAAAACGAGGAGCCAATCCAGGCGATGGCGGTGATGACATGCACCCAGCGCAGCAATAAATTGGCCCATTCCAACAGATACGTTTCCATGAAAAATCTCCAACCAGCTCACCACCGCGGGCCCTGTGAGCGGGTATTCGGTCGCGAACATGAACCAGAGGTTCTTGCGCCGCTGCGACCAGTGCACCGAAGTGTATACAGTTTATCCGTTTGAATCCAGCGCTTAGCAGGCTTCCACATCAGGGGAAACCATGATCATCCGTCAAAGCGTCTGCAAAAGTTGTGCTGCCACGGCCACGGCAATGACTTCGGGCTCTTTGCCCGAGATGCCCTGCACGCCAATTGGACAAGTGATTTGGGAAATTTCTGTTTGACTAAAGCCACGGGCCTCCAGCCGGTGCCTGAAGGTGGCCCATTTGGTCTGGCTTCCAATCAGCCCCACAAAGGGCAAATCGGCTTTGTCGCGCAAGCGTTGCAGACACGCCACCACGATGTCCAGGTCTTCGGCATGGCTGAAGCTCATGATCAGCACCCGGCTGCCCGGGGCCAGATCGTGCACCGCTGCCTGCACCGGGTTGGAGTGTTCACAGGCCACGCCAGCAGGCACATCGGCCGGGAAAATTTCATCGCGGCTGTCAATCCAGCGCACGGCAAAAGGCAATGGCGCTAGGCAGCGCACCAGCGCCTTGCCGACATGCCCGCCCCCAAACAGCACCAATGGGGTGCGCGATGGCGTTAGCTGGAGGCGCAGTCGCGGCAAGTCGTTGGCGTCCACTTTTTCAAAGGACAACTCCAGCGCGCCGCCGCAGCACTGCCCCAAGCTGGGGCCCAACACCTGGCGCAATGTCGCGGGCGCGGCATGCCCTGCCAACATTTGCCGGGCATGGGCCGTGGCCTGAAACTCCAGGTGACCCCCGCCGACCGTGCCCTCCTCGCCTTGGGCAAAGACCAGCATGCGCGTACCAGCCTCTCTGGGAACAGACCCTTGGGTGGCCAGCACGGTGACCACCACCGCGTTTTCGGTGTTCAGCCGCTTCAGGGCTTGCTCAATCCAGTTCACTCTTGTTGTCCATTCAAAGTTGGGTACTCGAACATGTTTGTCCTTCGGGGGCAGTCGGTGCCACAATCACGCACCAGCGCAGAGTATGCCAAGGACAAAGGCTTGCCATGAACAAACGTTTGCACCCGATTCAAAACGCAATGACCCGCAGTTTGCTGGGCTTGGGCGTTGCCACCTTGTGTTTTTTAAGCGGATGCAGCACGCCACCGCCTGCGGTACAAACCCCGCCGCCACTGCCACCACCGCCCCCTGCGGTCAAGGTGCCACAAAGCGTCATCGTGCCCTCTGCCCCGTCGGGCCCCACCTCAGCGGCGCGCACCAGCAAAGAGTACCGCAAGGACGCTGCAGGGCATTTGTACGGCTTGCATGCGCACCGCATCTACAAGGGCCGGATGCCACCGCTTTTGGAGGCGGTGGGCGTGCTGAATGTAGACATCGACCAGAAAGGCTCGGTGAAAGCCGTTAACTGGATGCGTGCCCCCAAGCATGTGCCGCATGTCATGGCCGAAATCGAGCGCATGGTCAAAGCTTCAGCGCCGTACCCCGTTCCCAAGCACCTGAGCCAAGTCACCTACACAGATGTTTGGCTTTGGCACAAGAGCGGCAAGTTCCAGCTCGACACCCTGACCGAGGGCCAGGACTGAGCAATCGCGAGGCCATCTGCCAGGCCATCTTCTAGGCTTAAGGCCAGCTTCAAGCCGTATGCACCTGCTCGTGCGCCGCGCCGGGCAACAAAGTCAAAATCAGGGCGGTGGTGAGCGAAAAACCGGCCAACAACAACAGCGACGGGCCAAAGCCCATGGCCTTGACCACCGGCCCCAAGGCCCAGACCGACAAAGAGCTCACCGCAAAAGACACGCCCAAGCGCATGCCCGAGACACGTGAGCGCAAGCGGTCATCCACGTAACGGGCAATCATAAAGTCGGTGAAGGGTATCGCCCCGAAGATGAACACCATCACCCCGGTCAAGGCGATCAACAGCCACCAACCCTGCGCCTGCGATGCCAGCACCAGCATGGGGATCTGGGCCATCACCATGAACATGAAAAAACGCTTCAGGGGAAAGCGGTTGATCAGGTGCCCCACTACCACCTGGGCCAACGAAGCCACGGCATACACCAGGGCCAGCAAGAAGCCCAAAGAGACCGGGTCATCCACCACGCCTTGGAAGCGCTCGACCAACAAAAGGCCGTTGCCGTTGGTGGTGAAGTTGAACAAAACGCTGCTGGTGATGGCCGCCGCCGTCATCACCACCAAAGCCCGGGCCAGCAGAGGCGCAGACAGACTCACTTTGGCCCCCCCCTTGCGTTTGGCAGGGGCAGAAACTTCTTGCGGGCATGCGCGGGCAAACACCCAGCCACACACCATCGCCGCCACGCCCGGCACCACAAAAGCGGCGCGCCAACCCAACCACTGAATCAGAAAACCTGTGATCAAGGCTGCCACCGCCACACCCAGATTACCCGCCAGACCATTGAAGCCAATCGTGGCACCCGGGTTGGCAGAACGCTCCAGCAACATGGGAATGCCCACCGGGTGGTAAATGGAAGCGAACAGCCCGAGCAAGCTCAGGCTCAAGGCCAATTGCCACACCGATTGCGCGCAGGCTGTCAGGATCGATGCCGCACCCATGCCAAAAAAGAAAACCAGCATCATGCTGCGGCGGCCCCACAGGTCGCCCAGTCGCCCCGCTGGCAAAGAGCCCAGACCAAACATGAAAAATGCACCCGCGCCATAGGGCATGAGGTCTTGCCATTGGGTCAGGCCCATGTCGGCTGCAATCGAGCTCACTGCCGCAGCAAAAATCAACAAGAACAAATGGTCCAGCGCATGTGCGGTGTTGAGCAAACCCCTGACCACGCGGGGATGATCCGCAGGCGCTTCGGGCTGGGGGGCGGTTGAAATGTGAGGATTGGGCATGGGCTGTTCAGGCGATGGCATCAAGACACGAGCGTCTTGGTCACCATGCGTTGGCACTGTGCGCTAAAGGGCACTTTGGCGCTGTCGCTTTGGTCACAGGGGCGCATTGGCCGGGGCGTTCTTGTCCCAGATGTGCTGTCGCCAGTAAACCGCCATGGCCCCCGTGAGCAGCAGCCCCAAGGCCGAATACAAACCCGCCGTAGCGGTGTAGCCAAAGCGCTCTATCAACGGGCCGGACAACAGCAAGCCCAAAGGCAAACCCCAGATGGCGAGCATGCGCATGCCCATCACCCGACCCCGGTAGGCCGGCTCCGTCACGCGCAACATGACAGCCGCCAGGGGCGTCATGCTCAGGCTTTGCGCCAAGCCCGCGACCCAGAGCAAGGCCATGCCCACATACAAGTGGGTGCTGAAGGCGAACATCACATCCACCAAAAACCACACCGCGCCAGCCACCACCATGGTTTGTGCAGCGCGAAATTGATAACGGTGAGAACTCAGCACCACCGAACCCACCAGCCCACCAAAGGCGAAACTGGCGCCCAGCCATCCCAAGCCCGCCTGGTTGGTCAGGTAAATATTTTTGGCTACATAGGGCAGCAAGCCCAAGGAAAAAGGAAAGGCCAGCAGGTTGACCAGAAAGGCCAAGGCCATGGCCGCCATGAGCACAGGGCGGGACCACACGTAACCAAAAGCCAGCTGCAAGTCACGCACGGGCGAAACACGTGCAACGGCATGCGCAGGCGTCTGCCTGTTGTCGGACACCCCCCTGGACAACACAAAACTGGACGCATACAGCAAAGTAATGAGCGCATAGGCCCAAGTCATGCCGAGCCAGGCCACCACGCCGGCACCGGCCAAAGCGCCCGCGATGCGGGCCGAATCCGAAGTGATGCGCGAGATGCCGAGGGCGCCCAGCAAATGCCGTGGCGGCAAAGTCTGCGCAATCAAGGCGTTGCGCATCATCATGTCGGAAGGCCGCAGCACACCGGCCAAGGCGGCCATCAACAACACAGTCAAAGGCGTCAGCGCATTGAGCCAGGCCAACAGCATGAAGCAGGCCGCCAAAGCCGCGTAAAGGGCGCGCGAAAGGTACAACATGCGCCGGTAGCCGAAACGGTCGCCCACCACGCCAAACAGGGGCGACACCAAAGCGCCCAGATACTGCAAGGAAGCAAAGACCACCAGCATCATGACCGAGCCCGACTCGACCAGAATGAACCAACCCAGCACGATGGACTCCATCTCGAAAGCCCACGACGTGGCCAGATCGGCGGGCCACTGAAAACGGAAACTTCGGACGCGGAACGGATCGCGCCAGTGCATGGCGGGCAGGGCTTCAGCGGCAGAAGGTTTCACAGGCGCAACATCACGCACCCGGGTGGGCAACTCCGCTGCACATGAACCTCATGCCGGTCAGGCATGCCACTGTGTCTGCATGGATTCAGTCCTGATCATGGTCAAGAGGCCGCGGCACTGACTGCGAGCGGGAAGAAGAGGTGGAAGCGTGCGAGGGTGCTGAAACAGGCTCAGGCATAAAGCACATCTTCTCGCCATCCCAGCGCTGACCACACCAGCAAAGGCCTTCGGCGTTGATGATGCATGTGCCAGTGCCGCAGCACCTTGGATCGTTTGACATGGGGCCTGCTCCTGAAATCTGAGGTTGTATGGGGTGCAGGATGCCTGAAAACGCTTCAGACACCCTGCCGGCATCTTTACAGCCCTGCAGTGGCCTTGGCTTTTTCGCAGGCCATCAAGATGCGCTCGGGCGTGGCTGGGGCATCCATGTGCACCACGGCTTGGTGGTTGGCACTGGCGGCGACCGCATCGCGCAAGGCGAAGAAAGCCGACAAGCCCAACATCAAAGGGGGCTCGCCCGTGGCTTTGCTGTTGAACGGCGTGGGCTTGAGGTTGATGTTGTCGAACAAAGACACTTTGAAGTGTTCAGGCACATCACCCGCCACCGGGATTTTGTAGGTGCTCGGCCCATGTGTCAGCAGCTTGCCTTTTTTGTCCCAGATGCACTCTTCCATCGTGAGCCAGCCCATGCCTTGCACATAAGCACCTTCGATCTGGCCTTTGTCAAGCGCCGGGTTGATGCTGCGACCCACGTCGTGCACGATGTCCACGGCTTTCAGCCACCACTCGCCGGTGCGGGTGTCGATTTCCACTTCGCTCACGGCGGCACCGTAGCAGTAGTAATAAAAAGCACGACCGCTCAGGGTGGTGAAGTCGTATTTGATTTCGGGCGTCATGTAGAAGCCGGTGACGCTCAGGCCCACGCGGTCGAGCCAGGCTTGCTTGGTCACATCAGCCCACTTGACGGACTTGCCACCGCCGTGCAGTTGGCTGTTGGAAAAACTCACCTCTTCCGGCTGGCAACCGAGCATGCGGGCCGCCACGGGTTTCAGGCGCTCGCGCATCTGGGCGGTGGCATTCATGATGGCCGCGCCATTGATGTCGGCACCGCTGGATGCCGAGGTAGCCGATGCATTGGGCACTTTCTGCGAGTCGGTCGCCGTGATGCGCACTTTGTCGACGCCAATGCCCAGACCATCGGCACACACCTGTGCCATCTTGGTGTTCAGGCCCTGGCCCATTTCGGTGCCGCCGTGGTTGCAACTGACCGAGCCGTCCATGTAAATCACCAACAAAGCGCCGCCTTGGTTCAAGTGGGTGGCAGTAAAGCTGATGCCGAACTTGAGCGGCACCAAGGCCAAACCGCGCTTGCGGCTTTTGCTTTGGGCGTTGAAGGCCTGCACAGCAGCGCGGCGCTCAGCGTACTGGGACTCCTGCTCCACTTGGTCGATCACCTTGTCAGCCACCCAGTCTTCAATCAGTTGCTTGTACTGGGTGGTCATGGTGTCGGGGTTGCCACTGATGGCCGGGTCTTTATAGAGGTTGAGCTTGCGCACTTCCAATGGGTCTTTGCCCAAGGTCATCGCAATTTCGTCCATCACGGTTTCGATGCCGAACATGCCTTGCGGACCGCCAAAGCCACGGAACGCGGTGGCGCTTTGCGTATTGGTTTTGCACCGGTGGCTGATCAGCTTGAGCGTGGGCAGGTGGTAGGTGTTGTCGATGTGCAAACAAGCGCGGTCGTTCACCGGGCCGGAGTAATCGGTGCTGTAACCGCAGCGCGACATGAGCGTGATGTTGGCGCCCAAAACGCGGCCGTTGTCGTCAAAGCCCACTTCGTAGTCGATGCGGAAATCGTGGCGCTTGCCGGT
>NZ_JBIKHV010000061.1:0-15426 GCF_044361985.1 Limnohabitans sp.
AGCAAAGTTCTCAAAGTGGGCGAATTCACCCGCGCCCGCATCGTTAGCGTGGAAGGCCACGACTTGGTGGGGATTCCCGTTTGACCGTGTTTGGCGGCTTGCTGTGCAGCCCTTGGGGCGCACGTGCGTGCCGCATTTTCTGCTGTTTTGCAGCAGACAACAAAAAAGCCGTGGATGAGAAATCAACGGCTTATGGTGTTTTTGACTTATCGATTTGGATAAGATTGGTGCCCAGAAGAGGACTCGAACCTCCACGATGTTACTCGCTAGTACCTGAAACTAGTGCGTCTACCAATTCCGCCATCTGGGCGCCTCAGGAAGTAAAGGATTGTATATCAAAAAATTAGCTCAACCCGGCGGCCTGCTGGAAGAAATCGAAGGCAGTGTGCAGGGACACCGGGATGGCCACGGGTTCTTGATTCGTGACAGCGGCGAATCGGACATTTATTTGTCCCCCAATGAAATGCGGGCGGTGCTTCACCGTGATCGCGTCAAGGTTCGCATCGTCCGTCAAGACCGCAAAGGCCGACCTGAAGGGCGCATCGTCGAGATCGTCGAGCGCCCTGAGCAGCCCATCATTGGCCGCTTGCTCCAGGAAGGCGGCTTGTGGCTGGTCGCGCCAGAGGACAAGCGCTACGGCCAGGATGTGATGATCCCCAAAGGGGCAACGGGCACGGCCAAGCCGGGGCAGGTGGTGGTGGTCGAGTTGACCGAACCGCCTGCCTTGTTCGGTCAGCCTGTCGGCCGTGTCAAGGAAGTGTTGGGTGAGGTCGACGACCCGGGCATGGAGATCGAGATCGCGGTGCGCAAGTACAGCGTACCCCATGAGTTTTCTGTGGGTTGCATTGAGCAGGCCAAGGGCCTGCCTGACAAAGTGCTGGCCAAGGACCGCAAGGACCGCATTGATTTGCGCGATGTGCCTTTGGTCACGATTGACGGCGAAGATGCCCGTGACTTTGACGATGCGGTGTATTGCGAACCCGCCAAAGTGGGCCGTGGCAAAGGCTGGCGGTTGCTGGTGGCCATTGCCGACGTGAGCCACTATGTGCAGACCGGAAGCGCCATTGACATCGACGCCTATGACCGGGCCACGAGCGTATATTTTCCGCGCCGGGTCATTCCGATGCTGCCCGAAAAGCTCTCCAACGGCTTGTGTTCATTGAACCCCGATGTTGACCGTTTGTGCATGGTTTGCGACATGCTGGTCAACGCCAAGGGCGATGTGCATGCCTATCAGTTTTACCCGGCCGTGATGCACAGCCATGCGCGCTTTACATACACCGAGGTCGCGGCCATATTGGGCAACACGCGCGGGCCAGAAGCTATCAAGCGCAAAGAGCGCGTGACCGACCTGATGAACTTGCAGGACGTTTACAAAGCCTTGCTGGCATCGCGCGCGGTGCGTGGTGCGGTTGACTTTGAAACCACCGAAACGCAGATCGTGTGCGACGAAAGCGGCAGGATTGAAAAGATCGTGCCCCGTGTGCGCAACGAGGCGCACCGCCTGATTGAAGAGGCCATGCTGGCGGCGAACGTCTGCAGCGCTGACTTCATTCAGCAGGGCAAGCACCCTGGTTTGTTTCGGGTGCACGAAGGCCCCACTGCCGAGAAAAAAGACATCCTGCGCAATTACCTCAAGGCCTTGGGCTTGGGACTGAGCATCAGTGACGACCCGCACACCTCTGAGTTTCAAAAGATCGCTCAAGCCACCAAAGACCGACCGGACGCGCAGCAAATACACACCATGTTGCTGCGTTCCATGCAGCAGGCCATTTACACGCCCGTCAACAGTGGGCACTTTGGCTTGGCCTATGAGGCTTACACCCACTTCACAAGCCCGATTCGGCGTTACCCGGATTTGCTGGTGCACCGGGTTATCAAGGCCATTTTGTTGGGCCGCACCTATGCGCTGCCCAGCTTGCCCGTGCCAGGCGAGGCGCACGCCAAGCTGAGCAAGCGACTGGAGAAAAGCCGGGCGGCCAAGGGCGATTCGCCCGAGTCGCAGGCACCGCGCGTGCGCATGTCGGCTGCTGACCAGCGTGCCTGGGAAGCTGCAGGCCTGCACTGCAGTGCCAATGAGCGCCGTGCCGACGAGGCCAGTCGCGATGTGGAAGCCTGGCTCAAGTGCAAATACATGCGCGAACATTTGGGTGAAGAGTATGGCGGCGTGGTTTCAGCGGCCACCAGCTTCGGCATTTTTGTGACCTTGGATTCTTTGTATGTGGAGGGTCTGGTGCACATCACTGAGTTGGGCGGTGAGTACTTCCGCTTTGATGAGTTGCGCCAGGAGTTGCGCGGAGAGCGCACCGGCATTCGTTATGCCATTGGCAGTCGGGTGCAGGTGCAGGTCAGCCGCGTGGACCTGGATGGTCGCAAAATCGATTTCAGATTGGTCCATCCTGGGGACGACCTGGTGCCGCGTGCCATGCGCGACAAAGGGGTGTCTGCTTCAACTGAAGCAGGGCGCGGCAAGAAGCCTGGCTCTCAGGATCGGCGCTTGGCCGATGCAGAGCGCAACCGATCCCCGATTCAGGCCCTCAAGGCTTCTGTGAAGAAGGCCGCTGCCAAGAAAAAGGGCTCAAGGACCACCAAACCGCGCCGTTGAAGGCTTGCTGAAAAATCCAGCGGCATAGACCTGCCCGATGCTGTCAAAAAGCCAGGCCTTCGAGCCTGGCTTTTTGCTGTTCAGCCTTGTTTGTTCATCAGATCAAGCGCTTGGCAAGGCGGCTGGCCGTCAGGGCTTGCCCTGCTGGCCAGTCATTGGCCACTTGGCCGTGTTGTGCGACCGCTGAACAGGCCGCATCAAAGGGGCTCAGGCCTTGCGCCATGCGGGCGCCAATCAGCCCGGCCAGAACGTCGCCAGTGCCGCCTGTGGCCAGACGACCGTTGCCTGAGGTATTGATGCGCGGTGTTGCCCCGGGGGTGGCGATGACTGTGCCTGAGCCTTTCAAGACCACGGTGCAGTGGAACAAGGCAGCCAGATCTTGCGCGGCCTTGAGTCGATGGCTTTGCACTTGTGCGCTGCTGGTTTGGAGCAAGCGTGCCGCTTCAAGCGGATGTGGGGTGATGACCGTGGGCAGCCTGTTTGCCCGCTGCCGCATAAGCCCTTGCAGTGCTGCGCTTTGCGCCAAGGCATTCAGGCCATCGGCATCCAGCACCAACTGGGCACTTCGTCGCAACACCTCGGGCATGACCGACAGCACTGCTTGCCCGCCGCCGCAACCGCACACCACATGCATGTGCTCTAAATCCAGCTGCTGCCAATCGCGTTGCATCAGGTCTGGAGGGGCGCCATCTGTGGCTTGGCCGGAAAGCAGACTCAAGATGACGCGCCCCGCTCCGGCGTGCAAGGCGGCTGAGGCCGCCAGAACGGCAGCCCCCGTCATGCCCATTCCGCGCGAGGCCATGGCTTCACCGCCGATCACAGCGACATCGCCATGACTGCCTTTGTGGCTGGCGTGGGTTTTGATGGCCGGCGGCTGGACGGTGTTCAGGCAGGCTTGCGGTGGAAAGTCGCTGGCCCATGGGTCAAAGCCCAGGCTTTCCAGCCAAATTTGCCCGCAAGCATCCCGGCCATGTCCCATGAAGAGTCCCGCTTTGGCGGCAATGAACGTGAGGGTCTGGTCGGCTTGAACATGCATGCGGGTGTCGGTTTCTGAACCCAGCAGTTGACCTGAATCCGGGTCCAGTCCAGTGGGCGCGTCGATGGCCAAGACCTGGGCCCGGGAGTGGTTGATGCTTTGTACCCAGCTTTGCATGGGGGCGCTGAGCGGCCGGTTGGCCCC
Organism: Limnohabitans sp.; assembly: GCF_044361985.1. GTDB lineage: Bacteria > Pseudomonadota > Gammaproteobacteria > Burkholderiales > Burkholderiaceae_C > Limnohabitans_A. The sequence continues at coordinate 3,786 of NZ_JBIKHV010000061.1, forward strand.
GAGGCCTAACAGTGCATCGATGCAAAGGTCCAATGGCCCCAATTCTTGCAGCCACGCAATCGGCAGTTCCGATGAGATGTGCACGCCTGACGCTTGTGCCCGTTTCAAGGCTTGCTGCGCGTCAGTTGGAAGCTTTGAGGCTTGCCCCATGAAACTGACCCGGACCGACTTGCCCCAGTGGTGCAGATGCAGCGCAGCCTCCAGGCCGTCGCCGCCATTGTTGCCAGGACCTGCTGCGACCCAGATGTGTTGGCTATGCGGTGCCATGGCCAGAGCCAATTGGGCGGTTGCCAAGCCGGCTCTTTGCATGAGCGGGACAGGACTTTGATCCTGCAGTTTGGCTTCCAGTAGGCGAAGACTGTCTCGCCCATGAACGGGCCAGGCCGATGCGGTGGACAGTTTCTCCATCTTGCTCAATGCTTTTGCAGGACTGGTTCCATCAGCAGGGCCAATTGGAGAATGGCATCGTCATGCATCGCGGCATGCCAGGCCATCAAACCCACGGGCAACTCACCTGGGACATGGCAGGGCAATGAAATGGCGCAACCGTCCAGCGTATTGATCGCACTGGGGTTGCGTAAAAGCAAGGCATTTACCCGGAAGAAGGCGTCGTCGCGCTCCGCACCTGGCGCAAGATCGCTCACGCGGGGGGCGGTGATGGGTGTGGTCGGCGAAAGGACGGCGTCAAAGCGCTGCAGCCTGCTTTCCATCCGGCGAATCCATGCGGTGCGGGCGCTTTGCAAGTGGATGTAATCGCAGGCCGTTATTTGAGCGCCACGTTGAATGCGCTGGGCCACCCTGGGGTCATACTGGTCTGCGTGTTGGGCGAGCAAGTCGCGGTGCCAGGCAAAACTCTCGGCGGGGCTGAAGCCGCCAGTGGCCATCATGGGACCGATGTCCAGAAGTTCGGTCAATGGAATTTCTTCAATCTGAGCACCAGCGGCGCGCAAGTTCTTCAGGCTGCGTTCAAAAGCCCGGGTGACACCGCTGTCCATGCTGTCCTGCATGACATTCTGGGCAACAGCCAACCGATAGGCTGACAAAGGTTTGTGCGCTGTGGGTACTTTTCTGCCTGACAGGATTTCATGCGCCAAAACAGTGTCCCGGACCGTGCGGGTCATGGCACAAACCGTGTCCAGTGTGGTGGACAAGGGCAGGGCGCCCTGAGTGGGCACACGTCTGGCGGTGTTCTTGAACCCAACGATGCCGTTCAGGGCGGCCGGGATGCGGATGGATCCGCCGGTGTCAGAACCCAGGCCAATGAATGCAGCGCCTGTCGCGACCGACACGGCAGCCCCTGAACTGGAGCCACCCGGCGCGTGGGGCACTTCGGGGCTGCCTACGGGGGTGTCGGTCAAGGCATCCCAGGCGGCCGGTGTGCCATGGTGCGGGTTGATGCCAACACCCGAAAAGGCAAATTCGACCATGTTGGTGCGTCCAATCAGCCCGGCACCAGCAGCCCGCAACCGAGCAACAGCCACAGCGTCGCTCAATGCAATAGGCTGGTTTTTCAACACCACCGAGCCGGCTGCTGTGATCTGTCCTTGTACGTCAAAGAGGTCCTTGATCGACACCGACAGTCCCGCGAGCGGTCTTTTTTCTACGCCCGCGCTGGACGCTGTGCCTTGAAGCTGATCGGGGTCGAGTTGAATGAAAACATGTTGGCAAGCTTGGCTCTGCGCGAGCGCGAGGCAGTCTTCGGCGACGGACTGGGGATGGCGCGTGCCATCCAGAATGGCTTGACGGGTGGCGATCAGGTCAGCGTTCATGGGCGAGGGCTCTCTTGGGTGGGGACGGGATGCTACAATCCTAAGGCTTTGCAGAGTGAAAGCGCTGTCTTGGGCGTGTCATGTGAAAACAGATGCTCAAGCAGTGATCCTGATCAAGCGAAGTTCATCCGCGAATCCGTCCCGTCAAGGTGTTTCGCTCAGTTTTTAGGCTGAGCGAGATCAGTGGATCGGATTTTAGACCTAACCTTTGGAGTACTTTTATGTCCGTTACCATGCGCGAAATGCTGGAAGCCGGTGTCCACTTCGGCCACCAAACACGCTTCTGGAACCCCAAGATGGCCCCGTTCATCTTTGGTCATCGCAACAAAATCCACATCATCAACCTGGAAAAATCGTTACCGATGTTCCAGGACGCGATCAAGTTCGCCAAACAGTTGTCTGCCAACCGCGGCAACATCCTGATGGTGGGCACGAAGCGCCAAGCCCGTGACCTGGTGGCTGCTGAAGCCAAGCGCGCAGGTGTTCCATTCGTCGATCAGCGCTGGTTGGGCGGCATGCTCACCAACTTCAAAACTGTCAAAACTTCGATCAAACGTCTGAAGGACATGAAGGCGCAGCAAGAAGTCGGCCTTGAAAGCCTGAGCAAAAAAGAACAACTGATGTTCAAGCGCGAGATGGAAAAGCTCGAAAAAGACATCGGTGGCATTCAGGACATGGCGGCCTTGCCTGACGCCATTTTTGTGATCGACGTGGGTTACCACAAAATCGCCATCTCGGAAGCCAAAAAGTTGGGCATTCCACTGATCGGTGTGGTCGACTCCAACCACTCGCCAGAAGGCATCGACTACATCATTCCCGGCAACGATGACTCGGCCAAGGCTGTTGCTTTGTACGCCCGTGGCATTGCCGACGCCATCATTGAAGGCCGCGCCAATGCGGTCAACGATGTGGTCAAGGCTGTCACCGAAGGTGCTGACGAATTCGTTGAAGCGGACAACGCTTCGGCTTGATTCCCCAAAACGCGATGAAAGGGGCTTTGTGGCCCCTTTTTTTTAATCTGACTTTTAGACTGAATACGGAGAAATCAAATGGTTGTAATCAACGCAAGCATGGTCGCTGAACTGCGTGCAAAAACCGATGCCCCAATGATGGAGTGCAAAAAAGCCTTGACCGAAGCTGAAGGCGACATGGTCAAGGCGGAAGAATTGTTGCGTGTCAAGTTGGGCACCAAGGCCGGCAAGGCCGCGTCGCGCGTGACCGCCGAAGGCGTGGTCACCTGTTTTGTCAATGGCACCACAGGTGGCATGATCGAAGTCAACTGCGAAACCGACTTTGTGACCAAAAACGACAGTTTTTTAGCCTTGGCCAATGCTGCCGCCAAATTGGTTGCAGACCACAACCCGGCTGACCTTGCCGCACTGGGCGCATTGCCTTACAGCCAGGACAGCTTCGGCCCTACGCTGGAAGATGTGCGCAAAGGACTGATCGGAAAAATTGGCGAGAACATGAGCTTCCGCCGCTTCAAGCGTGCTGCCAGTGGCGCAAAGATCGCCCATTATTTGCACGGCACCCGCATCGGTGTTCTGGTCGAATTTGAAGGTGACGAAACTGCCGCTAAAGACGTTGCCATGCACGTCGCTGCCATGAAGCCTGTCTCCCTGACCAGCGCCGAAGTGCCTGCCGACTTGATCGAAAAAGAGCGTTCGGTGGCTGCAGCCAAAGCTGCCGAGTCAGGCAAGCCTGCTGACATCGTGACCAAAATGGTCGAAGGCTCAGTTCAAAAGTACCTCAAAGAAGTGTCTTTGTTCAACCAGTCTTTCGTCAAGAATGACAAGCAAACTGTTGAGCAAATGCTCAAAGCCGCGGGTACCAGCGTGAAGTCTTTCACCCTGTATGTCGTAGGCGAAGGCATTGAAAAGAAAGTGGACGACTTTGCGGCTGAAGTGGCGGCACAAGTGGCTGCTGCCCAAGGCGCAGTCTGAGTCCATTCAACGCTTGTGTTGCCATCCCATCGTCCCCACTGATATCCAAGGAGTCCAACATGTCTTCAGCCAAACCAGCCTTCAAGCGCATTCTGCTCAAGCTGTCGGGTGAGGCCTTGATGGGGGACGATGCTTTTGGCATTAACCGCGCCACGATTGTGCGCATGGCCCAAGAAATTGCCGAGATCAATCGACTGGGCGTTCAGGTGGCTGTGGTGATTGGTGGTGGCAACATCTTTAGGGGTGTTGCAGGTGGCGCTGTGGGCATGGACCGAGCCACCGCCGACTACATGGGCATGCTGGCCACGGTCATGAATTCCTTGGCCTTGGCCGATGCGCTCGATAAGGCGGGCCTGACGGCGCGCGTCATGTCGGCCATTGGCATCGACCAGGTCGTGGAGCCTTATGTTCGCCCCAAAGCTTTGCAATATCTTGAAGAAGGCAAAGTGGTGGTGTTCGCGGCGGGAACAGGCAACCCATTTTTCACGACCGACACGGCTGCGGCCTTGCGTGGTGCCGAAATTGGCGCTGAGATGGTTCTGAAGGCCACCAAGGTGGATGGCGTGTACACGGCTGATCCGAAAAAAGACCCACAGGCTACCCGCTACACCACCATCAGTTTCGACGAAGCCATTTCACGCAATTTGGGCATCATGGATGCCACAGCTTTTGCCTTGTGCCGCGATCAGAAACTACCGATCAAGGTATTTTCAATCATCAAGAACGGCGCCTTGAAGCGCGTTGTGATGGGCGAAGACGAAGGCACGCTGGTTTACGCTTGAAACCGTTCTGACGAGGAGAACCCCATGACCATTGCAGACATTAAGAAAACAAGTGAAACCAAAATGGAGCAATCCATTGCGGCTTTTAAAAACAACCTGACCCGTATTCGCACGGGTCGCGCCAATCCGGCTTTGCTGGACACCATCCAGGTCGACTATTACGGTGCCATGCTGCCCCTTTCACAGGTGGCGAATGTGTCCTTGATGGACTCGCGCACCATCAGCGTTCAGCCTTGGGAAAAGGGCATGGGTGCAAAGATCGAAAAAGCCATCCGTGAAAGCGAACTGGGCCTGAACCCTGCCTCCATGGGTGACTTGATTCGCGTCCCGATGCCCGCCATGAGCGAAGAGCGGCGAAAGGAAATGACCAAGTTGGCACGCACTGAAGGTGAAAATGCCAAGATTGCCATCCGAAATTTGCGCCGTGATGCCAATGAAGCAGTCAAAAAACTGGTCAAGGACAAAGAGGTTTCTGAGGACGACCAAAAACGTGCAGACGCCGATACCCAAAAATTGACTGACCGGCGAATGACCGAGATAGACCAGTTGGTGACCGCCAAAGAGCAAGAAATCATGGCGGTTTAAGTGTTCCCCGCCGTGGTTTCTGCGGCCTGAAAGGCCGCCCCCTGGCGGCCTTTTTTTCTGGAGAAGCCTTGCTCAAACAAAGAGTTGTTACCGCACTCGTCCTGCTGGGCTTGCTGCTCCCTGCCTTGTGTGCCACAAATCCATGGCCCTTCATGGGCTTGACCGTGGTCCTGATCGCCGCTGGCGCCTGGGAGTGGGGCAGGTTAAACGCCATGCCTTCCTGGGCGGTTTGGGCCGGCGCAGTGATTTGCTTGGTGGCTTGCGCAGTGGCTGAACAGATGGGTTGGGTGCAGCGCACACCACCGCTGGTTTGGTTGATCGCTGGTGCCACTTGGGTGTTGCTGGGGGCATGGATGCTTCAGCGCGGTGTGTCTGGCTGGGGGCTTTGGCCACGCTCTGTGCGCTGGGTCGCAGGTTTGGTGCTTTTGACCTTGGCTTGGGTTGCCATGGCACAGGCGCATCAGAGGGGGGTCAATTTTCTGTTGTCTGTTTTGGTGCTGGTCTGGGCGGCCGATGTCTTTGCCTATTTTTGTGGCAAGGCGCTGGGCGGACGCTGGATTAAAACCAAGCTGGCGGCCAGCATCAGTCCTGGCAAAAGTTGGGAAGGCGTTTTTGGCGGCATGTTGGGGGTTCTGGTGGTGGCCTTTATTTGGGCTGAGGTTGATCGCCGTTGGGCGCTGTCCAATTTGAGCTTTTATTCATTGTTGTTTGCCAAAGGCTGGTTCGTCGCTTTGCCGGCTTTGTTGTTCATGTCTGCCATGAGTGTGGTGGGTGATTTGGTCGAGTCGCTGGTCAAGCGAAGTGCCGGCATGAAAGACAGCTCGGGCCTGCTGCCGGGACATGGCGGTGTTTTGGACCGCGTGGATGCTTTATTGCCCACCTTGCCTTTGGCCATGATGCTGGTTTTCTGGATCTGAGATAAGAGGCCATTCATGCAATCGATTCAACGCATCACCATCTTGGGCAGTACGGGCTCGATCGGCAAAAGCACGCTGGACGTGTTGGCCAGACACCCGCAGCAATTTGCTGTGTACGCCTTGACGGCCTCGACCCAGGTCGATTTGATGTTTGCGCAATGTGCCCAATTCAAGCCTGAAGTGGCTGTGATGGTCCATGAGGGTGCGGCCCGCTTATTGGCCGAAAAACTTGGATCTGAGGGTTTGAAAACAGTGGTCAGGTGGGGCGCTGCGGCTTTGGATGAGGTTGCAGCAGCGCCTCAAGTTGACGCGGTTATGGCTGCCATTGTGGGCGCTGCGGGTTTGTCGCCCTGCCTTGCTGCGGCTCGAGCAGGCAAAAAGCTGCTCTTGGCCAACAAAGAGGCCTTGGTGATGGGGGGCGACTTGTTCCTGGCGGCCGTGAGCGAGGGTGGGGCGGTGCTGTTGCCGATTGACAGTGAGCATTCGGCGATTTTTCAATCCTTGCCAGAGGACCCGACCACGTGGCAGCGGCGCGTCCATAAAATCATTTTGACGGCCTCGGGGGGGCCATTTAGAGGCCGTGACCTGACCAGCCTCAAAGAGGTCACCCCGGACCAGGCCTGCGCCCACCCCAACTGGGTGATGGGGCGCAAGATTTCTGTCGACTCGGCCACCATGATGAACAAGGCCCTGGAGGTCATTGAGGCGCGTTATTTGTTCGGTTTGGCCCCCGAGCAATTGGAGGTGGTGATTCACCCCCAAAGCGTGATCCATTCGATGGTTCAGTACAAAGACAATTCGGTGGTGGCCCAGATGGGCACGCCTGACATGCGCGTGCCGATTGCTTATGGCTTGAGCTGGCCCGAGCGCATGGTGTCTGGGGCTGGCGCGCTCGATTTTCATTCCCTGGCAGCCATGACGTTTGAGTCCATGGACGACCACGGGCATCGGGAACGGTTTCCAGGCCTGAAGCTGGCTTGGGACACCCTGAATGGCACCCCAGGCAGTTGCGCTGTCTTGAATGCGGCCAATGAAATCGCTGTGGATGCTTTTTTGAAGCACCGAATCCGGTTTGACCAAATTCACCACGTGAATGAAGCAGCCCTGAATGCCGTGGTCAGTGCTCGTCCGGAAAACCTCGAGGATTTGTTGGGCCTTGACAGACGCAGCAGAGAGGCTGCGCGGACGGTGGTTGCAAGATTGGGTTGATGGATTTTGTCAGCCGCAATCTGCTTGTTGTACCCGAATTGTCCTGCCCCCGAGGTGTATTATCGTGGCTCAAGTGCCATGGACCGAATGGACTTGGCTTGTGAATGCGCGATAAGTGTTTTGGCACCGCTCAATGGCGGTGAATTGGCCAGTTTTTTACATGGGTTTTTGTGTTGTTTGTGACCATCCACATTCAGCGCTTGATCTTTATATGGTTGCTCCATGAATTTTTTTGACATCCGTTCGCACCTTCAAACTTCTGCTTTGAGCATGGCGATTTCCTTGATGGCCTGCATGCCTGCATGGGCTGTCGATCCGTTCACAGTTCGCGATATTCGTGTCGAGGGTTTGCAACGGATTGAAGCAGGGACTGTTTTTGCATCCATGCCATTGCGTGTCGGAGACCAATACTCAGACGAAAAAGGCGCAGCGGTGATTCGCGCCTTGTTTGCTTTGGGTTTGTTCAAGGACGTGCGAGTGGAAACCCAAGGCGATGTGCTAGTGGTTGTGGTGGAGGAGCGCCCATCGGTGGCCATGGTTGAGTTCATTGGCCTCAAGGAGTTTGACAAAGATGTCTTGCTCAAAGCCTTGAAAGAGGTGGGTTTGGCCGAGGGTCGGCCCTACGACAAGGCTTTGTCTGACAAGGCCGAACAGGAACTCAAGCGTCAGTACATCAGCCGCAGTCTGTACGCTGCTGAAGTGGTCAGCACGGCAACGCCTGTAGATCGCAACCGCGTCAATTTGAGTTTTACCATCACAGAAGGTGGACCGGCGAAGATCAAGCAGATCCAGATTGTAGGGAACAAGGCGTTCTCTGAAGCCGATTTGCGTGACCAGTTCAATCTGGACACGGGCGGTTGGATGAGTTGGTACACCAAGTCTGACCGGTACGCCAGAACAAAGCTCAATGCCGATCTGGAGGCACTGCGGTCTTATTATCTGTCTCGGGGCTTTTTGGAGTTCCGTATTGACTCCACACAAGTGGCCATGTCGCCAGACAAACAGGAAATGGCCATCACTATCAATGTGACCGAAGGGGAACGATTCGTGGTCTCGGGGGTCAAGTTGGAGGGAAACTACCTCGACAAAGACAACGAATTTAAGGCGCTCGTCAAGATCGGCGTTGGTAAGCCTTACAACGCTGAGACGGTGGCGGAGACCACCAAAGCGTTCACCGATTATTTTGGCAAGTTTGGTTTTGCTTTCGCCAAGGTTGAAGTCAAGCCTGAAATTGACCGACAAAACAACCGCGTTCAGTTTGTTTTGCAGGCTGAACCGTCACGCCGTGCGTATGTTCGGCGCATTTTGGTGGCTGGCAACAACCGCACCCGCGATGAAGTGATCCGCCGCGAGTTCCGCCAGTTTGAAGCTGCTTGGTACGATGGCGACAAAATACGACTGTCGCGTGACAGAGTTGACCGTTTGGGCTTTTTCACGGATGTGAATGTCGAAACCATTGAGATTCCCGGCACACCCGACCAAGTGGATTTGATGTTCACCGTGGCGGAAAAACCGACGGGCAGTATTTCTTTGGGCGCAGGCTTTTCTTCGGCAGAAAAAGTAACCTTGAGCTTTGGTATTCGCCAGGAAAATGCTTTTGGTTCAGGCAATTACCTGGCCGTTGAAGTCAATACCAGCAAGTTCAACCGAAACCTGGTCTTGAGTACCACGGACCCCTATTTCACACAAAATGGCATTTCCAGGACCCTTGATGTTTTTCAGCGAACCACGCGGCCTTATTTGGGTGACATCAACTCCTACAGCTTGGTCAATTCAGGCTTAGGCATTCGATTTGGCGTACCGGTGACAGAGACGGACACTGTTTTTGTGGGCGTCAACGCTGAGCAGACCCAAATCAAAGAGGGGACTGGCGTGCCCTTGCCTACGCCCTGGAAAAATTATGCAGAAAAATTTGGTAGCACCAGCACGGCTTTGCCACTGACCTTGGGTTGGGCTCGGGACGGGCGAGACAGCGCTTTGGTGCCTTCCAAGGGAACTTATCAGAGGTTAAACGCTGATTTGAGCCTTGCTGGTGACGTGCGTTATTTCCGCAGCAATTACCAATACCAGCAGTATTTCCCGCTAAGCAAAAAATACACGTTGGCAGTGAATGCCGACGTGGGCTGGGGGCAGGGTCTGAATGGTCAGGAATACCCCTTGTTTAAGAACTTCTATGTGGGCGGCTTGGGCAGTGTTCGCGGTTTTGAACAATCCACCTTGGGGCCTAAAAGTACCGACACAACGCCAATCTACTTGGGTGGACCCAAGAAAGTGGTTTTGAACGCAGAGTTCATGATGCCTTTCCCTGGTGCTGGTAACGACAAAACGCTTCGCCTCTACGGCTTTACCGATGTAGGCAGTGCGTTTGCGGAAGAACAAAAACTGTCATTTGCAGAGTTGCGTGCGTCTGCCGGCATCGGTCTGAGCTGGATTTCACCCATGGGTCCCCTGCGCTTTTCCTATGCGATGCCCATTCGCAAGCAGACAAACGATAAAATCCAAAGACTCCAATTCCAAATCGGAACATCCTTCTAATGAAAACGCTTTCCAAGTACTTTATTGCCGCGCTGGTTGTTGGGGCATCTCTTTTGACTTCCGTGGTCCAAGCCCAGGATTTCAAAATTGGCATTGTCAACACGGACCGGATCCTGCGTGACTCCAATGTGGCCAAAGCCGCCCAAGCCAAATTAGAGTCGGAATTCCTGAAGCGGGAAAAAGATCTGAACGACGCCATCAGTGCTTTCAAGGTGTCCGCTGAAAAGTTTGAGCGCGATGCGCCCACGCTTTCTGAAGCGCAGAGGGTGGCCAAGCAAAAGCAGTTGATCGAAGTCGATCGTGACTTGAAACGCCGACAGCGGGAGTTCCAGGAGGATTTGGGCGCTCGCAAAAATGAAGAAAATCAAATGCTCTTTGAAAAAGCAGGGCGTGCGGTGAAGCAAGTTGCAGAGTCAGAAAAATACGACCTGATACTTCAGGACGCCGCTTACTTCAACCCCAAGCACGACATCACTGAAAAAGTCATCAAGGCCCTCAATGCCTCGGTGGGCAAATAACAGGCAGCAGGCCTGGTAGAAATTGTGTCGCTGACGCTTGGCGCTATCGTTGAGGCACTGGGTGGCCGTCTGTTGGGGTCTGCCAATATGCAGGTTTCGGGATTGGCTCCATTGCAGACGGCCCAACCTGGCCAAATCAGTTTTTTAAGCCAAGCCAGATACCAAAGTCACCTGGCAGAAAGCCAAGCTGGCTGCGTCATTGTCAGCCCGGCCTTTGAGGCGCATGTGTCGAATCGACTTGCAGCCATCATCACCGAAGACCCGTATTTGTATTTCGCGCGCTTGACCCAACTGTGGAAGCGTGCACACCATCAATCCGACGGTCCCCGAATCCATCCCAGTGCGGTCATCTCCACTGAGGCGTTGATTGCTGCGGATGTCGTGATCGGGCCTTTGTGCGTGATTGAACGTGGCGCTGTCGTGGGTGCTGGAACTGTCATCAAATCGCGCGTGACCGTGGGTGAAGATTGCAAGATCGGAGCGCGTTGTATTTTGCATTCTGGTGTTGTGATCGGTGCTGACGGGTTTGGCTTCGCACCGCACCAGGGACAGTGGGAAAAAATCGATCAACTGGGCGCGGTGCGCATTGGAGATGATGTTGAAATCGGTGCGAACACGTGCATTGACCGAGGCGCATTGGACGACACCGTGATCGAAGATGGCGTCAAACTCGATAACCTGATCCAAATCGGGCACAACGTTCACGTTGGCCGTCACACGGCCATGGCAGGTTGTGTGGGAGTTGCAGGCAGTGCCCGAATCGGTGCGCACTGTACTGTCGGTGGCGGTGCGGTGGTGCTGGGCCATTTGCGCTTGGCAGATCACGTGCATATTTCGGCAGCTTCGGTGGTCACCCGGTCCATTTTGCAACCAGGGCAGTACACGGGCATGTTTCCAATCGACAGCAATGTCAACTGGGAAAAAAACGCCGCCAGTCTCAAGCAACTGTCACGCTTGCGTGAGCGCATCAAAGCCCTCGAGGCCAGCATTCAAAACAACAAGGAACCTCAGCCATGATGGATATTCATAAAATTCTCAAGCAACTCCCTCATCGGTACCCATTTCTCTTGGTTGATCGCGTGCTGGAGATTGAAAAAGGCGTGCGCATCAAAGCCTTGAAGAACGTGACCATCAACGAGCCTTTTTTCATGGGCCATTTTCCGCACCGACCGGTCATGCCGGGTGTCTTGATGCTGGAGGCCTTGGCACAGGCTGCTGCCTTGTTGTCTTTTGACACTTTGGATGCAGCCCCAGATGACAACACCGTTTATTACTTTGCAGGGATTGATGGTGCCCGCTTTAAGCGCCCGGTGGAGCCTGGCGACCAGCTGACCCTTGAGGTTCAACTTGACCGCATGAAGGCGGGCATTTTCAAGTTCAAAG
>NZ_JBIKHV010000011.1:0-61587 GCF_044361985.1 Limnohabitans sp.
AGATGAGCATCCGGTCATGAACCAGTTCCACAAGCCCGGCGATGAAAAACGTACCCCAGTGATCATTGGACCCGAGTTGCATCAGCACTGGCTAGGTGCGACGCTAGAAGAGGCTCAGGCACTCATGACATGGGCGCATATGCCCATGCTCACTGCTTGCGCAGCTCCGCGGAACTGACAGCAGTTTCTTGGGTGAATGGCGCTAGAAATGTTCGACGATTTAGCTTCATGCTGAATTGGTTAATGGGATGACTTTTCCTCCAATTTTTTAGAAGGTCAAGGTAATCGGCCCATGACTGCATCTTTTGACCCGTGCCTCCCAAAATGACGTGCGGTTGTATGCGTTACCGTTGGCGTCTTTGACTTTATGGGCAAGTTGTATCTCGCTATGTTTTCCCGCAAAAAGTGCCAAATGTTTTTATGGGGGTTCTTTTGGGGGAACTATAGGAAAAACCTTCTAGAAATCCCATTTAACAAGGGGTAATACGGACTCCGTTTCCGCCAGTTAAAAACCCTAAGTAATTGATTTACTTAGGGTTTTTTATTTTGGCGTTGCTCTAGTGCGGAAATCGATAGCACTGGAGGAATATCGAAACTCCCATCACAGAATTCACTAACCCACTTTTGTCTGCGTTCCAACGACTGCGTCGATCTGCGCTGAGAAAACTGTCTATAGGTTTGGGCGAATGCCATCATCCATGTGAAATAAGCGGGGGGTCGTAGAAATGACACGCCCAATAAAATTGGCCTTGCATCACTGCAAGGCCATGATTTCATGCCCTAGTCGGGCTCTACGGCGTGGGCTTGATCGTCAGGTGCTCAAACCCAAGCTTGCAGCACGTAGTCGTAGGCCGCTTGGCCGTTGGTCATGTCCACGCGTTGCAATTTGATTTTCAAGTCATCGCCTTGTTTGACCAGGGTGTGACGGTAGCTCCCGCCGAAATGGCGAATGTCGTCGCGACGCATTTCCATCATCTGAAAACGTGAATAAACCTCCACCGTGGTGGCACTGACGGCTTCAATTACGATGTTGCCCACCATGTGATTAGTGCCCCACTGCGCGGCTTGTGACCAGGCGTTGGGGTGTTGCAAGCGGCTCATGCGAACTTCCATCAGCAATTGGTCTTCAGCAAAGATAGAGGCTTCGCGGCGCCAATCGGTTTGGGTCGGCGTGGAGGGCATCCAGTAAACACCATCTTCACTGAACAGATGGGTCCAATCACCCCAGGCTTTGTTGTCCAGCAAAGCGGCTTGATGGAACAGCAGTTCTTCAACTTGTCGCTGCAATGCGGCATCGACTGGGATGGCTTTTGGGATGTAACCTTGGCTCGGCTTTCGGCCACGGCCCATGTGATCGGGTTCGATGGAGTCCGCGCCAGACATCGATTGAATGCCTTCAATCACAACACCGGTGCCCAGTGCATCTTTGACTTCATTGGTTTTCATGTGATTTGACTCCTGTTCAGGCTTTGGCCGAAGGTTGAATGGCGGCGCGGATATACGATTCCCAGGCCTTGAACTGATTGCGCATCACGACTTCGCTGGTGCCGTTGTTGGAGTACAAAACACCATCTTTTTCGGTGTCTCCACCGTAGTTGCGGTGCAAGCTCACCCATTCGCCACCATTGGATTCCAGTCCCAGTTGGCCCTTGGTCCAGTTTTCCAGGTCGTCGGCATTGATCATGGTGGCGGGCGAGTTCACCAAGTTGAAATACCACAGTGCACGTTCGTAGATGGCCTCTGACACACCTTTGAGTCGGAAGTGCCAAATCTCGGACAGCGTTTTATTCGGAGCAATGGGCCTCAAGACCCGCACTTGTTGCAAGGGCGACTGAACCGACAAATACGGGTAAATGAGGACGTGGTGAATGCTGCGTGCCAAATATTCTTCACCCTTTTCTTCGCCATACGCCTTCTTGATCAAAGCCTCGTATTCGACGGTGTCGGGGTCGGTGGGGCGCAAGCCCATATAAGCTTTCAAAATACCATGGCCGTATTTGAAGTTCACCGTTTGCACAGAGTCCCACTGGTCAAAGCTGGAGGCAAAGGTGGACAGGTAATGGAAGAACAAAGGCGCATCGCCTTTTTCCTTTTTCAGGCGCTGCTCCACTTTGCGCGCAGACACCCCCGTCGACTGGTGCGTGACGGAAGGGTGCAAGGCATCCAGTTGGTTCTCCATGAAGAATTTCCAATTGGACTTCTGAATCACGCGGTGGCACACAGGGACGGCTTCCACTTCACCCACGGGTGACCGGTCGCACATGTCATCAAAGGCCACTTTGGCTTCACCTAAAAATTCCACCAATGTGGGGCCTTCTTTGGACAAGCTGGCAAACACGAAACCACGGTAGTTGTCGACGCGCGCGGCCGCCACCATGCTGCAATCTGCATCCTTGGTGTTCAAGCGGGTGCCGTCATAGCCTTTGACCAAGGGGATGGCTTTGACTTTGCCATTCAGATGAAAGCTCCAGGCATGGTAAGAGCAGACAAAGCCTTTGCCTGTGTTGCCACTTTGATTGCCACACAGTTCCACGCCGCGATGGGGGCAGCGGTTGTAAAGCACTTTCACGCTTTTGTCGATGTCGCGCACCATCACCATGGGCTGACGCCCGATTTGCATGGTGAAGTAATCGCCGACCTCTTTGACCTGTGACTCGTGACCGCAATAGACCCAAGCCTTTTCAAAAATGTGCTCCATCTCAAGATCAAAAAGTTTTTGATCTGTGTAGACGCTCTTGTGAACGCGGTCTGGTTGAACCAGGTGATCTAAATCTATCGATTGCATGAAAACTCCATTTCAGGGCTTGAGATGAACACGAACCCATAACTTAACGCAGGTCGGAAAATTGATCTACAACAATTCATGCTTTTTCCATTACCATAGGTTATGGATTACAGAAAAGTTCAACTCTTCCTGGCGGCCGCTCGCTACGGCAATCTCACCGAAGCTGCGGCGTCGATGGAAATCTCTCAACCAGCGCTGTCCAAGAGCATCAAGGCCCTCGAAAAAAATCTTGGGGTGCGACTGCTCGAAAGGGGCCGTTTTGGCGTCAGTCTCACGCCTTTTGGGCAGGCCCTCATGGAGCATGGGCGGGTCATTGAGGCAGAGATGCGCAATGCCGTGGGTGAAATTCAATCCATGCGAGGGGCTCAACGTGGGCACGTGATGGTGGGCTGTGGCCCCACAGAAGCCACACGGCTTTTGCCATTGGCCCTCAAAGTGTTGGCCGATCAAAACCCCGAAGTCCACGTCACGGTGTTGTATGGCTTGAACGAAGCTTTGATGCCTTGGGTCAAGCAAGGGGAGGTTGATTTTGCGCTGTCGTCAGTGCCTGCTAGATCGACAGATGCAGAGCTGGTTCACGACTTTTTGTCGACTGAACATGCCAGCGTGGTGGCCCGCGCAGACCATCCTCTTTCAAAACACAAAGTGGTCACCCCCCAGATGTTGCTGAAATACCCTTGGATTTTGCCCAGGCAACGTGAGTTGGAACGGCTGGCATTTGACGATTATTTCGTGGCACATGATCTGGAGCCACCTGTGGCCCAAGTCGAAACAACTTCGACCGTTTTGATGAAGTCCATGGTCATGCAAAGCGATGCCTTGACCTTCATTCCAAAAGAATTGATTTATTGGGAAGTGCGCGCAGGACAACTCAAGGCGCTGGAAGCCACAGGCCACCAATGGGTGAGAAGGGTGGGCATCACGCGGCGCCGCAAAGGCACTTTAAGTCCTGCCAGCAAGCTGCTCATGCAAGCGGTGAAATCGGTGGCGCAGTCGTTTTAAGCTCAAACGCCCAAATAGCGCGTCCACAACTGGCGGTCATCTCGCAGCGCCTGCGAGCTGCCTGCCCAGGCCACTTGACCGCGCTCCATGATGAGGTGATGCGATGCAATGTCCACCAATCGGTTGACGTACTTGTCGACCACGATCAAGGTCTGCCCTTCCTCGCTGAGCAGTCGCAGGCATTTCCAGATTTCTTCGCGAATGAGCGGTGCCAAGCCTTCGGTGGCTTCGTCCAGAATGATCAAGCGGGGGTTGGTGACCAAAGCACGGCCAATGGCCAGCATTTGCTGTTCCCCCCCCGAAAGCTGAGAGCCCAGGTTCGATTTGCGTTCAGCCAAGCGGGGGAACAATTCATACACACGGGCGGGTGTCCAAAGCCTTGAGCTTTTGTGTCGGTTACTGACAAAGGCTGTGAGGTGTTCGTCCACCGTTAAATTGGGGAAAACCTGTCTTCCCTCAGGCACCACGGCGATGCCTAGCCGCGCAATTTTGTCGGTGCTTTGGTTGGTGATGTCATGGCCATCAAAAATAACCTGGCCGGCCTGAACGGATTTGAGACCCAGAATGCTTCGGATCAGCGTGGTTTTGCCCATGCCGTTGCGGCCAAGCAAGCCCATCGATTCGCCCGCCTTAAGGCTGAAGTCAATGCCAAACAAGACCTGACTCTCTTGGTAAGCCGATTCCACATTGCGTACTTGCAGCAAGCTCATGCGTTCTCCTCGCCCAAGTAGGCTGCAATGACTTGCGGGTGGTGCCTGATTTCTGTGGGCGTGCCCGTGGCAATGACCGCGCCACTCACCAACACAGAAATTCTGTCGGCCAGTCTGAACACAGCGTCCATGTCGTGCTCAATGAGCAAGATGGCCGATTGTTCGCGCAACTTAAGAATGAGGTTCAAGATACGCTCAGACTCCACCGGGCCTGCGCCTGCCATGGGCTCATCCAGCAGCAGTAACTTGGGTTGCGTAGCGACAGCCAGACCCAGTTCCAAGATGCGTTGCTCACCATGGGACAGTTCGCTGGCGGGGTCGTTGGCGCGATGTGCCAGACCCAGGTCACTGAGCAGGCGCATGGCTTGGTCTGTCAGCGCCGAATCTTGGCTCACGGGCTTCCAAAATGAAAAACTATTTCCCATGCGCGCCTGGACGGACAAAGCCACATTTTCCAAGGTCGTGAAGGATTTGAAGAGGCGGGTGATTTGAAACGAGCGCGCCAGACCTGAGCGAACGCGTTCGTGAGTTGACATCCCGGTGATGTCCTGACCCTGGAAGAAAATTTGCCCACTGTCACTGGGCAGCAAGCCAGACAACTGTGCCACCAAACTGGTCTTGCCCGCGCCATTGGGTCCAATCAGGGCATGAATTTCATGCGGTTGGACTTGGAGGCTCACGTGGTCCGTTGCCAACACGGCGCCAAACTTCTTCACCAAATTTTGAACGTCGAGCAAAGGTGCTTGGCTCATGAATGCCCCTTGACCTTGACTTTGGGTGGGCGGTTAAAGAAGCTCGAAAGCCCCTTGGGTGCCAACAGCACCACCGCCAGCAAGAACCACCCGATATAGAACTGCCAATACACCGTGTGTTCAGCAATCAAATCTTCCAAAATGAGCAAGACCAAGGCGCCCCACAAGCCGCCTGAGAGGGTTCCTACGCCCCCCAAAATAACCATCACCATCAAGATGCCCGATTGCGTCCAGTGCATCAAATTGGGGCTGACATAGTTTTGGTGGTTAACCATCAAGGCCCCCGCCAAGCCACCCAAAGTACCGGCAACGGTGAACAAAACCCATTTGTAGGTGTAGGCTGGAAACCCGATGGCTTCTACGCGTGTGTCATCGTCACGGATGGCCAAAATGACTCGGCCAAAGCGTGACTTCATCATGCGCGAAATCAGGATCAGGGTGATGACCAGTACAAACAGGACCACAAAGTAAAACGTCAGATCGTTTTTTAAATTGAGCCCCATGCCAAAGTTGGATCTGAACTTGATGTTCAAGCCTTCATCGCCCCCGTAAGCCTTGATGGAGTTCACCAAGTAGTAAATCATTTGCGCAAAAGCCAGCGTGATCATGATGAAGTAAACACCACGCGTTCTCAAGGAGATGGCGCCAATCACAGCGGCAGCCAAAGCAGAGACGGCCATGGCCACAGCAAAGTTCACCCAGCCATTGGTTACACCCTCTGTGATCATGATGCCCACGGTGTAGGCGCCAATGCCCACAAATGCAGCGTGCCCAAATGAGACCAATCCGCCAAAGCCCAATATGAGGTTGAGGCTGCAAGCCGCAATGCCGTAAATCATCATGCGGCTGAGCATGCTGATGTAAAAATCCTGGCCGCCGAAATGAAGCGCCAACGGCAATGCAATGGCCAATATCAACAACAAGGCCCAGAGCCAGGGAGGTGTTTCGCGTTTCATCTTGAACTGGCTTAAGAGCGACCTGAAAACAAGCCTTGCGGCCGAACAAAAAGAACCAGGGCCATCAAGAGATAAACCGAAATTGAGGCGACGGCAGGGCCGGCAGCACTGGCAAATTGGGGTGAGAATATTTCTCGAAACAGATGCGGCAGCAGGGTCCGTCCCAGCGTGTCGACAAAGCCCACCAAGATAGCTCCCACAAAGGCGCCCCAGACCGAACCGATGCCGCCAATCACAATCACCACAAAGGCCAAAATGAGGATGTTTTCACCCATGCCCACCTGAACCGCCAGCAAGGGGCCCAACATGGCACCCGCGACAGCGCAAAGCGCAGCACCAATGCCAAACACGCCGGTGAACAGCGTCCTGATGTTGATCCCCATGGCCATGGCCATCTCACGGTTGGAGGCGCCTGCGCGAACCCAGGCCCCCATGCGGGTTTTGGTGACCAACAAAAACAACAGTAAGGCAATGGTCAAACCGACGCCGATGATGACCAGGCGATAACTGGAGTACATCAAGCCTGGCAATAATTCGACGGGGCCTGACAAGGCTTGGGGTGCAGAAAGGGGGAGGTCGGACCCCCAAATCATGCGAACTGATTCATTGATGATGAGGATGAGCGCAAACGTGGCCAGGACTTGGGACAAGTGGTCTCTGGCATAAAGCGTTCGCAGCAGCGTGGCTTCCAAGACCATGCCCACCACGGCAGTGAGCACAACGGCCAAGATCACACCCAGCAAGAATGACTGGGTCAACTGAACCAGCCAGGCTGCCAGGAAGGCCCCCACCATGTAGAGCGCGCCGTGGGCCAGGTTGATCATGTCCATGATGCCGAACACCAGCGTCAAACCAGACGCCAGCAAAAACAACATCAAACCAAACTGCAGGCCGTTCAAGGCCTGCTCCAACATCAAAATACTGCTCATGAGGAGATCTTAGCCCTCGTTATTTCATGGGGCAGTCTTTGACATAAGCGTCACCATGGTTGGTCAAGACCGGTTGACCCACAATGCGGTTGACCAGTCGACCTTGCGCGTCTTTCTGAATCTCGCGCAGGTAGTAGTTTTGAATCGGGTACTGGTTGGTGTTGAAGCGGAAGTCGCCACGCACGGAATTGAACTTCACCGTCTTGAGCGTTTTGATCATCAGGTCTTTGTCCTCGACCTTGCCGTTTGCCGCCCGCACCGCAGCATCAATCAAGAGCGCTGTGTCATAGCCCTGAGCCGCGTACAAAGTCGGCAGGCGCTTGTATTCTTTTTCAAACTCGGCCACAAATTTCTTGTTGGCTTCGTTGGGCAAATCCATGCCCCAGTGTGCTGTGTCAAAAATACCGAGCATGTCATTGCCCACTGCACGAATCACGTCTTGGTCAGCGCCGAAGCCAGGCTGAATCAGTCGGATGTCTTTGTTCAAGCCTGCGGCCATGAACTGCTTGATGAAGTTGATGCCCATGCCACCCGGTAAAAAGGTGTAGACCACTTCGGGTTTGGCGGCCCGAATCTCAGCCAGTTCTGCCGAATAGTCGAGCTGCCCCAACTTGGTGTAAACCTCACCGTTGACGTTGCCTTTGTAAAAGCGTTTGAAACCCGCCAAAGAATCTTTTCCGGCCTGGTAGTTGGGTGCCAGCAAATAAGCAGATTTGACTTTGAGGTTGGTGGCGTGTTGGCCTGCAGCCTCATGGTAAGCATCGTTGGGCCACGACACCGCAAAGAAGTAGGGTGTGCACTGTGCGCCGGCAATGGGCGAAGGTGCGGCATTGGGGCTGAGGTAAATGGTTTTGCCCTCGACCGCTTCGGGCAGACCTGCCAGCATGATGTTGGAGAAGACCACGCCTGTTAAAAAATCAACTTTGTCGCGTTTGACATAACGTTCGAACAATTGTTTGCCCACGTCGGGTTTGAATTGGTCGTCAGAAATGGAAACATCTGCGGGCAATCCGCCCAGTTTCCCGCCATTGAGTTTCACCGCCAGCATGAAGGCATCGCGAATGTCCACCCCCAAAGCGGCCGAGGGGCCAGACAGTGTGCTGACAAAGCCCACTTTCACTTTGTCGGCTGCCAGCGCGGGTTGCATCGACAAGGTGGCTGCCGCGGTGAGGGCAACAAGACTTTTAACGAGCGGAAAAGACATGATGAACTCCTGGTGAGACCGATGATAAAAAAGCACTTGCCCTAGGGCACCCTATATTCTTGGCCAAAAATTGACCCTTTGAAATCAGTGTTTTCCCGTTTTACAGGTGAAGTGCTCACCCAATCCAGCCGGGCAGCCATGTGGCAATGCCGGGTATGAAAAAGACCGCCAGCAACATCATCAAACTCATGACCACATAGGGGACCACAGCCAGGAAAATGTGACCCATCGTGACAGAGGGGGGGGCGACACCGCGCATGGTCATCAGCAGCAGGCCATGGGGCGGCAGCAGCAAACCCAGTTGCATGCAAATGAGGAACATCACGCCAAACCAGATGGGGTCCACGCCCAAAGTGTTCACGATGGGCATGAAGATCGGCAAGGTGATCATCATCATGCTCACCTGGTCGACAAAGATGCCCAGGAAAATGAGCATCAGCATCATGCCGACCACGATCCAGGTGGTGGACAAACCTTGGCCCGTGATGAACTGCACCAAGCCTGTGCTGGCACCCGAAAAGGAAAGTATTTGGGCAAATGTGGTGGCACCCAAAATGATGAACAAAATCATGCCCGAGATGCCTGCTGTGCCCTTGAGGGCTTTCAACACAGCCTGCCACTTCAGGGCTTTGTAAAACGCCGCCAACACCATGGTGGCAAAAGCCCCCAATGCGGCACATTCGGTGGGGGTGGCCCAACCTGCTGCCAAGGCCCCTACCACCACGCCAAAAATCGACAGTGTGGGCAAGACATAGCCAAAGAAGGGCTGCCAGCGCGCCCAGCCTGTGTGATGCACCACATCGGATTCAGTGGGCGCCAAGTGTGGGCTGATTCGAACGCGAATGATGATCCAGGCCACAAAAGAAATGGACAGCAATACGCCTGGCAAGACACCACCAATCAGCAATTTTGAAATGGAAATGCCCGACAGGGAACCCAACAGCACCGTCAAGGCGGAGGGTGGAATGAGCATGTCCACTGCGCCAATGGCCATGATGGGGCCCGTGGCGATGGTGGGGTGATAGCCCCTGGCCAACATGACGGGCAGCATGAGTGCCCCGAGCATGGCGGTGGTGGCAATGGTTGAACCTGAGATGGCAGAGAACACAGTGCCCGCCACCACGGCCACTACGGCCAATCGGCCCGGAACACGCATGATGAGTCGCTCGACGCCTTCGATGACCTTGAAGGCCAGGCCTGTGTGAAACAGAATTTCGCCCATGAGCACAAACAGCGGAATGGGCGTCAGGGAGAACGCCATGACCGAACTGACACTGCTGCGAACCAGTTGCACCAAGCCAGGTTCACCGCCCATATAGAGCCACGCCCCCACAATATTGACCGCAATGAAGGTCAGTGCAACAGGCATGCCAATGAAGAGCAAAACCGTTGAGCCTCCGAGCATGAGGCAGGCTGCAAATTGCCAGCTGCTCATGCGGCGCTCACCGCATCATTGCGTGGGCCTCGTTCAGCCAACCAAAGGCGGTGCATGCGAAAAAGCATTTCAAGGCTGAGCAATGTAAAGACAAAGGGCAGGGGAAACAGTGACCACCATTCAGGCGTGACCAGTGTTTTGATGTTGAGCGAGTTGGCGGTGTAGCTGGCCCAGGTGGCTTGGACACCATAAAAGGTCATGATCAGGCAGCAGGCCAGTCCCAGCAGATCGCCCACCCATTCAAGTCCCCAGGCCAATTTGGCCGGAATGGCCTGAAGAACAATGTCAACGCGAATGTGTTGACCTTGGCGCAGCAGCCAAGGTGAAACACACAAGGTGACACCATACAAAATGAATTCTGAGACCTCGTTGCTCCAGCCAATGCCCTGGGGGCCGCCGCTGAAAGCGAAGTTGCGCAGTGCCACGTCGGTTACGATGATGAGCATCATGACCAACAACATCAGGCATCCAAACAGTGCCAGGGCGGCAATGAAGCGCCCATAGGCCTCAGAAAGTTTGGCAATCATTTAGAGAATAACGATTTGAATTTGGCTGCGATTTCTGGGCTTTGCTTCAATGCAGATGTCCAGGCAATGTCGTAAGCCTTGTCTTTGAAGGCCTTGCTGGTGGCTGCATCAAAGGCAATGGTTTGGATGCCAGCTTTGGCTTGGCGTGCCGTTTCTTCTGCGGCATAACGAACCCAGAACGTATTTTCTGCTTCCAAGGCCAGCAGTTGTTTTTGCAAATAAACGCGTTGTGCATCGGTGAGCTTTTTGAAGGCCGGCAGGTTCATGACCAAGGACACTTCGGCATCGTAAAAACCGGGGTCAATGCGGAACTTGGTTTTCTCGTGCCAGTTCAGGTCAAAAATGCCACCAATTGGCCAGCCATAGCCGTCCACCACACCACGCTCTAGCGCCGTGTAGACCTCGCCAGGCGGCGTGGTGATCACATTGGCATTCAAAGATTGGAAGAAATCGCGATAGACGGGGGTGATGCGAATTTTCTGACCACTCAAGTCGGGTTTGTCGACTTTTTTGTTGGTGTAGATGTGGAAAGGTTGGTTTTCAACGATGCGGGCCAAATATTGCATGTTGCCTTTTTCGTTCCACACTTTGTTGATGGCATCAAAGGCGCCGTTTTTGCGCTGCTCTGCCACGGTCATTTGGGTGAGCTTCAAAAAGTCGGCCTCGGGCATTACGTTGGTGTAAAAAGCACCAGTATTCAGGGCCATGTCCACCACGCCAGTTTTCACCGCATTGCCCACTTCGAAAGTGGGAATGGCTTTGGGGCCACCGATGAAATTGATTTGAAGTACGCCCTTGCCTTCGGCATTGACTTTGTTGATCCAAGGTTGCAGGCGTTGAACATAAATGCCGTTTTCTGCAAAGGCACTGACCAGTCGCAGTGTGACCTCTTGGGCCAGCACGTTGACCGTGGCTGAAGCTGCAAAGACCAATAGCAGGGCCGATGTGATGACTCTTGTTTTCATGGGGTGTCTCCTTATTTGGATGGGGCAGTTAAAAAGTGGTGAGGCAAAAGTTCTGTGGCGTTCAGTGCTGTTGCAGTAAACCTTGCGCCTTCAGGCTTGTCAACAGTTCTTGTTCGGAGTCGTCGCTGAGCGCGATTTTCTGGAGCTTCTGGAGTTGGGCTGCGGCATCTGCTTCGTTTTGAAGTTTGGGCAAGGCGGTCATCAGGCGTTGGAAGTTGCGCCAGCCTCGGCTGTGGGTGTCGCCATAACCTTTGACCAATTGTTGTGCCTTGACCACTTGGAGCGCCAAGTTGTCGTGGGTCTGTAGCAGACGCTCAACTGTTTTCAACCAATCGCTGATCCGCTCTTGTTCATGGGCGTAGCGCAATGAGTAAGGGCGGGTGGCACGCAGTTCAGCAATTCCATAAAGCAACAAATAGCCTCTGAGCGAGGTTGTTTTCACAATCCGGCCCTGTTGCGTGAATCGACCCAACAACTTGCGGGCCCAGTTGGTTTTTAGAAGCCATCGACCCATTGGCGCTGGCAAAGTGTCGGCAATTTCTTCCAGACGAGGATGTAAAAATTCGTTGATGTCCAGCAGTTGCTCAGAACTCTTTTTCACTTCGCCACGCACGCGGTCAAAACGTGAGCGTCTTATTTTCAGATCTGCCACACGCACCGTGTCTTCGTAACTCATCCACAGCGCCAAATGCCGCGCTGCCTCAGTCACAATCTCGTCGCCCAGTGCACTTGCCGCTGCCTTTTGGTTCAGCTGGGTCAGTCGGTCCAGATACAGCGTGGCGTATTTTTCACTTTGATAATCCGTCAAGCGTGTAATGCCTGCCATCAGATTGGCTTGCGCTGCAGGCCTGAAGTCTCGCTGAATTCTTTGTGCCATCGCATGGAGCCGAGGGCCCACGGCCGGTAGTTGCGGCACAGCAGGCTCATGCACTGGCTTTGCTGCCGCTGCTGAAGCTGCGTTGTGGGGCAATAGTTGTTGTTGGGCCGCTTGGTAACCGGCACCAAAAGCCTGAAGGCTTGACGCAACACCAATGCCACCGCGTCGAATGGTGTCTTCGAACTGCTGGCGTGTGAAGGGCAGTTGGCAAGATGCAGCCAGGGCGCCATACAAAGCTGGGCCTATCAGGCTGCCAGACTGGTTGGCAATGGCAGAGAAATCGGCCGCAATGAATTGGTGCGCAGCGGCTTGGGCGCCCGCCATCAATTTGTCCGAGTCCATTCGGCCATCACCCATCGCAATGCGCTCGGTCATGGCGTAGACGCGGTGCGACGAAGTAATCAGGGTGGTGCGCTGGGGGTTGACCAATCCGCGCTGAAGTGCCCGGCCTGCTTCCATCAACTCCGAAGCCAGCACTATGTCGACATGGCCGGGAAATGGGCTGAGTGCAAAGACAGGTTGGCGTGCGTCTGGAATGCTCGCTTTGGCAAACATCTCAAGGTAATAGATGGTGGCGCCAGTGCGTTGGGCCACACCGGGCACCGAGGTGGCTTGGGCCAGAAAACCATTGTGTTCGGCCAAATCCACCAGCCAGTCGGCCAGCACGCCGCCGCCTTCACCGCCCATGGCCAAGATGGCGATGGTGATGGCCCGGGTTTGGGTCGTTGTAGATGTTGTGGTCATGTCCATGTCACTCAGGCTGAGGCGGTGATGCCCGCCAGGCGACGTTCAATGCGATTTTGCAAACGGCCAATGACCCAGGTGCGGATTTTTTCTTTGAACTGGTCCCAGCCGCTGGGGTTGTTGATGATTTCAGCGCGGTAAAACGAAGGGCACAAAACGGCCGCGTGCGCCACTTCGCCACACAAACCGCAACCGACACAACTGTCGTCAACGGCCGCGACCGGATCGGTTCTCAAGGGGTCAGGATTGGTTTTGATGCTCAGGGAAGGGCAGCCCGACAAACGAATGCACGAGTGGTCTCCGGTGCATGTGTCGGGATCAATGCCGAATTTTTCCCGCACCACGCGTTCGCCTTGTTGGATACGCAGCTTGATTTGTGGTTTCACGCGACGCTGTCGATTGAGCATGCATTCGCTTTGCGCCACGATGACTTTGGGGCCCTTTATCGGGGTGGTCAGTGCCTCGCGCAGTGCACCCTTCATTTGATCGAGGCTGTAGGTGTGGGTGACTGTTTTGACCCAGTCCACCCCGACGCCCTTGACGGCTTTTTCGATCGGGTTGTTGGTGCTGCGAATGGGGTTGATGGCTTTGGATGACAAAACATCCTGGCCGCCAGTCGCTGCAGAGTAGCCGTTGTCCACCACCAGCAGCACGTTGTCTGTTTGGTTGAAAACAGCATTGCCCACGCCACTGGTCAGTCCGTTGTGCCAAAAGCCGCCATCGCCCATGATGGCCATGGTGCGGTGTTCTGTTTCGGGGGTATTGAATGCCGACGCACCCGCCCAGCCCAAGCCGTAACCCATGGTGGTGGCGCCAATGTTGAACGGCGGCAAAATGGAAAACAGGTGGCAACCAATGTCGCAGCTGATGTGACGCGGCCCCAGTTCCCGTTCAATGAGTTTCATCGCCGTGAAAATGGGGCGCTCCGGACAACCCGTGCAAAAGGAGGGCGGTCTGGGCAGCACTTGTGCCGTCGCGTCTGCGATGGCCTGTGTCACCAACGCATTGGCTGGCACCGCCGGCGCCGCTGCGGCCCCATTGCCCAAGCTCTCAGGCGCATACAACTCCACGAAACTTCGGATGCCTTGCAAGAGCACCCCGCCGGTGTATTCGCCTGCCATGGGTAGAAATTCTTTGCCATGAACACGTGTTGGCACATCGGCTTTGCGCAAAATGGCGTGGATGTTTTGTTCAATGAAGTCGGGCTGTCCTTCTTCCACAATCAGCAGCCCGCGTTTGCCGGCGCAAAAGGTTTTGAATTCTTCGTCCACCAGCGGGTAGGTCACATTCAAAACATACAGGGGAATTTGCGACTCACCGAAAGCATTCGCCAAACCCAATACCTCCAGGGCACGCAGCACGCCGTTGTACAAGCCGCCTTGCATGACGATGCCAAAATCTTGGGCTGTTGGCGCAAAGAATTCATTGATGCCGTGGTCTTGAATGAATTTGACGGCTGCGGGCCAGCGCTCTTTCACCTTTTCTTGCTCGTGCAAATAGCTCGATGGGGGCAACACAATGCGGTTCACATCCCGTTTGGGATGCTCGATGGCATCTTTGAGTGTGAACTTGGGGCGCACATTGTCTTTGGTGGCAAATTGCCCGTGCACATGACATGCCCGAATGCGCAGTTCCAGCATGACAGGCGTGTTGCTGGCCTCTGACAACTCAAAGCCTTTTTCAACGGCTTTCACGATGCTTGGCAAATTGGGTCTGGGGTCGAGCAGCCAGACCTGAGATTTCATGGCGAATGCATGCGAGCGCTCTTGCATGATGCTGGAGCCCTCGCCGTAGTCCTCGCCCACAATGATCATGGCCCCGCCAATCACACCGCCAGAGGCTAAGTTGGCCAAAGCGTCAGACGCCACATTGGTGCCCACTGTTGATTTGAAGGTGACCGCGCCCCGAAGCGGGTAGTTGACAGAAGCAGCCAGCGTGGCCGTGGCGGTGGCTTCCGAGGCGCTGTGTTCAAAATGAACGCCCAGCTCAGACAGAATGTCGTTGGCATCGGTCAGCACATCCATCAAATGCGAAATGGGTGCCCCTTGGTAGCCCGCCACATAGGACACACCGGACTGCAGCAAGGCTTTGGTGACCGCCAATATGCCTTCGCCGTGAAACTCTTCGCCGGCACCCAGCTTGAGTTTTTCGACTTCCGCAAGGAATGAACGTTCTGCCATTTGCGCGATGTCCTTTGTGTGCAAATTCTGTTGAAAATTTTTGAATCAGGATCAATTTAGGGCAGTTTTCTTCATTCGACAAATGGATAAATTAAATAGTGTCCATCTGGTTGATGAATAATTGGGTTAAACCCTGAGAAGGAACTTGGCATGAATTTTCGGCAACTTGATCTCAACCTTTTGCGCGTGTTGGTGGCCATTCACAGAACAGGCTCGGTCACCTTGGCGGGGAAGTCGCTGGCCTTGTCACAGCCAGCCACCAGCAATGCTTTGGCGCGTTTGCGAGACTATTTTGAGGACGAGTTGTTTGTCCGAGCACCCTCTGGCCTCAAGCCCACCCGTTTGGGCGAGCAATTGGCCACCGATGTGCATGAGCAATTGTTGGCCCTGGAGACCCAACTGGTCGGGCGCCAAGAGTATGTCCCCGCCAACAGTGAAGTGCATTGGAAAATATCCTTGTCCGATCTGGGCGAGATGATGTTTCTGCCCAAGTTGGCGTCAACTTTGCGGACCGAGGCGCCGCATTCACGTTTGTCCAATATTTCAGTCAACGCCGACCAGGTGACCGCAGCCCTCGAGTCGCGCGATATTGACATGGCGATCGGCATCTTGGCACCCGAGCATCGTGGTATTCGATCCGAGCTGTTGTTTCATGAGCGCTATATGGCCGTGACATCCCTGGATTGGAAGCCGCCCATTGGGCGAGCAGGAAAAACCTTGAGCGCAGATCAGTTGCGTCAGTCTGGCTTTGCCGTGGCTTCACCCACAGCCACTTTTCATGGCAGTGTGGAGAAAATGTTGTCGCGCATGAAGTTGGAAGACCGCATTGTGTTGCGGTCAAGGCACTTCAGTGCCATGCCCGACATCGCTCGTCAAACCGATTTGGTGGCCATCATTCCTGAGATGTACGTGCGTGAATTGCAATGGCGCCAAGACCTTCGGATTTGGGACATCACCGATGCGCCTGTTTACGAAGTCCGGATGGTCTGGCACAAAAGCACCGACAACGACTCGCGCCACCAATGGATGAGAAATCTGGTTTGCAGGTTGTTTCAGCGGTATGAGAAAAAACTCTGAATGAAGACAGTCGAAGGTATTTCGATACAGGGGCGGCCAACTTGAAGTTCACTCAAGACTGTTTGCATAAGTCACTCGCCTGGGGTCAGTGTTCGTCTTAATGCGCAGGATCCCTTTTTTGTTGGACAATCCCCCTGCCATCCGATAAACAATGGAACCCCCGCCATGGTCCAAAAATCACCCGTTCAAGACAACGCTTTGACAGAATCCGAGGAAGTCTTTGAAAAGGCTGCTGAAATTTTTCGCGTCATGTCCGCCCCCATGCGCCTTCGCATCATCAGTGCCTTGTGCAATGGCGAAAAAAACGTGGGTGAGTTATTGGCCGAGATCAACACCACGCAGCCCAACATGTCCCAGCACCTGAACACCCTCTATCAGGCGGGGGTGCTGGGCAAGCGCCGTGATGGCGTACAAATTTACTACTGCATCGTCAATGAGCGTGTGGTGTCGCTGTGTCGTGCAGTGTGCGTGCAGATCGCAAGCGACGCGGCATGAAAGATCTGCGTCAGTTTTGAGCCGGGTTTTCACGGACATCTCATTGAGCTTGCTCAGGCTAACATCCATCCATAAGGAGTCACGAATGAAACAAAGTCTTTTTTTAGGGGTCGGGTTGCTGACCTGTGCCTTGTCATGGGCTGAGATCAAGGTGGTTTACCACTTGAGCGAGGGCGTTCCCCAGGCTTCACGTGCCATAGGTAATATCCGCAACCACTTGGCAGCCGACCCGACAGCCAAAATTGTGGTGGTCACTCACGGGTTGGGCATCGACTTTTTGCTGGAAGGTGCCACCAATCAAATGGACCAGCCTTTTTCGGGCAGCGTCAGTGATCTGGTCAGCAAAGGCGTGGAGTTCCGTGTGTGCAACAACACATTGGTAGCGCGTAAGATTTCAGCCGATAAACTGCTGATGGAAACCAAAGTGGTTCCATCTGGCGTGGCCGAAGTGGCCAAGCTGCAAGCCAATGAAAAATTTGTGTATTTGCGCCCCTGATCGCATGGGGTTGCAGCAAAGTCAAGTCTATTTTTTTCGAGGAAAAGCCATGAAGATTCAACAAGTTTTGTCAGCGGCCGCTCTGGTCGCTGTGTCCGGCCTGGTGCAAGCCCAGGTTGACCCTTTGCACGTGCGCAGCTGGGCTGCATCGTGCGCGGCCTGCCACGGCACCGATGGCCGTGCCCAGCCGGGCATGATCTCTTTGGCAGGTGTGCCCAAAGAAGTCACGATTCAAAAAATGCTTGATTACAAAGCCGGTCGCGTACCCGCAGCTACCATCATGCATCAACTGTCGAAGGGCTACTCTGACGAGCAGATCGTCGCCATTGCAGGCTATTTTGCCGCTCAAAAGAAATAAGGAAGAACTGTCATGCAACGTCGTCATTTTTTGCAGACCGGCTCCGCTTTGGGTGCCATGGGGCTTGTATCGGGCTGTGCCACCGTGGGTGGTGGCACCGGACCCAAGGTGGTGGTGATCGGAGGGGGCTACTCTGGTGCTACTGCGGCTAAATACCTTCGCATGTGGTCTGAGCAAAAGATCCAGGTCACCCTGGTCGAGCCCAACGATGCCTTCATTTCGTGCCCGATGTCCAACCTGGTGATTGGCGGCAGCAAAACCATCACTGAGATCACCACGCCCTACGACAACCTGACCAAACGCCATGGCGTCAAGGTCGTCAAGGACCGCGTGAACAGCATCGATGCCGACAAGCGCATCGTCAAGCTGGCGGGTGGCACCGAGTTGGCGTATGACCGCCTGATCGTTTCGCCCGGTGTCGACTTCATGTGGGAAACCCTGCCAGGCATGAACAAGGCGGGTGCCAAAGAAAAAGTCATGCATGCCTGGAAAGCGGGAGAGCAGACTGTCACGCTGCGCAAGCAACTCGAAGCCATGCCCGATGGCGGGGTGTTTGCCATGTCGATCCCGTTGGCGCCTTACCGCTGCCCTCCCGGCCCTTACGAGCGGGCCTGTCAGGCAGCTGAATACTTCAGCAGAGCCAAGCCCAAGAGCAAAGTGCTGATTTTGGATGCCAACGACGACGTGACCTCCAAAGGCCCGCTGTTCAAAAAAGCATGGGCAGAGCGTTACACAGGCATCGTCGAGTACCGCGGCAAGCACCGTGTGACTGATGTCGATGCATCTTCGAATACCTTGAAGTTCGAGTTCAACGATGACCTCAAGGCCAATGTGCTTAACGTCATTCCCAGCATGCGTGCAGGAGACATCGCAGTCAACGCCGGATTGGCCACGGCCAACAAGCGTTGGTGCGAGGTGGACTTCCTTACCTTTGAGTCCAAAGCGGCCAAGAATGTGCACGTGTTGGGTGACTCGATCCAGATCGCCCCAGGCATGCCCAAGTCGGGACACATGGCCAACCAGCACGGTAAAACTTGCGCTGCTGCAGTGATCGCCTTGCTGATGGGCAAAGAAGTCAACCCTATGCCCATCTACAACAACACTTGTTACAGCTATGTCAGCAGTAAAGATGTTGTGCATGTGGCCAGTGTCCACAAGTACGACGCGGAGAAGAAGACCATGTTGACCGTGCCTGGTTCGGGTGGCGTATCCAGTGCAGCCAATGAGCTGGAGGGCGTTTACGCTTGGTCTTGGGCTCAAAACATCTGGGCCGACACATTGGCTTGATGCCACCTAGCGCGTGGCTTAGGCCACGCCGTCAAAAAACGCCGCAGTCCTCAAGACTGATGGCGTTTTTTTTCCTCGACGAGCGTGCGATGTGAATGCTTTGAAAAAGCACTCAGACAGGCCAGCCCATGCTGCGGTTGATGCGCCAGGCCATGCCCGCACCCAGCCAAATGGCGATCAGAGTCAGCCAAGCCGTGAGTGAGAAGACTGAGCCGCCAGTCATGCCTGCGCCCACGGTGCATCCCCCTGCCAGCACGGCACCAAAGCCCATGAAAACCGCACCAATTAGGTAATGGCCCAGCTTGTTTTCTGTTTTAAAGCCTTCCAGTTTGAAATCCCCCCCGACCAGCGCCCCCAGCAAAGAACCCAGAAATGTCGCTGGCAGCAAGCCCGCATCGAAACCCAGGCTGGGTGAGGTGGCACTGGACAGCACCCGCATCAACATTTCGGCCGATGCGCTGCTGAAACTCAGGCTCTGAATTTGTACCGCCTCAAAGGACTGCGAGGCAATGGCCTGGGTCAGGCCCCAGCCCAGCGCGATGCTCAAACCGGTGACGATGGCACCCAGTGCCAGGCCCCAGCGGTGTTGGTGGGTTTTGAAGAAAAAGTAAAAGCCTGTGGCCAGGGCCAACAGCGCCAGAACCAAACCGCTCACTGGGCTGAAGCCGGAGAGGTGCAGCAAGTCACGTGAAGGCCCGCCGTCAATAGGCCACCAAGCGGCCAAGGTTTGGCGGGCAGGTGCGAGCCAACCCGCAATGCTGGCTTGAACAGTGACGGCAAACACCAGACCCGCCAGCAGGGCGCGCAAATTGCCATTGGCCGACAAAATCAATAAACGGCTGGCGCAACCGCGCGTCAAAATCATGCCTGCCCCGAACAGCAGGCCGCCCAGCACTGCCCCCGAAATGCTGCCGGGCTGGGCAATGTAGCGGGCGTCTGCGGGCTTGAGCCAGCCCGCCATCACCAGCGCCTGTACACCCACCAGGGCTGCACCAAAAGCCAACCACCACACACTGAAGCGGTCGCCGGCCTGGCCTTCGCAGCATTCGATCACGGCCGCACGGGCGCAAAACCGGCTGCGCTGGGCCGCCAAACCGAAGATGAAGCCGACCAATGCACCCGCCATGGCCAGTACATTCGAGTCGCCCCAGCTTTCGAGCAAGCTTGCGAGATTCATGGATTTCTCCAATAATTCATTGGTTTCTTATATTCAAACAAGGCGGTTGTGAAAGGCTTCACCCCGCCACGCAAAACCCGCTATTGTCCACGTTCTGCAACCCATGGCTTCTTACACAACCCTCTTTCATTCGTCTGTTTGGCGTCGCCGTGACTGGCTTTTACGGGTGGGGGCATCACTTTGCGCGACACCCGTGCTGGCGCAGTCTGGCGGCGCTGCCACTTTGCCCGCCGCTCAATCGCTGCCCGACGAACTGGCCCGCGCCCTTCAAAACAAACAGCCCCTGATCGTGATGGTCAGCCTCGAGGGGTGCGTTTTTTGCCGCCAAGCTCGGCAAAGCCACCTCTCGCCCATGCACCGCGCAGGCACGGCCATCGTGCAGGTGGACATGCGCAACAACCAACCCGTGCTCGACTTTGCAGGCAAGCTCACCACGCACGACCAGCTGACCCGCCAGTGGAAAGTCTCCATCACGCCCACGCTGCTATTTTTTGGGCCCGGCGGGAAAGAAGTGGCCGAGCGCATGGAGGGGGCCTACCTGCCCGACTTCTATGGGCCCTATCTGGAAGATAGATTGGCCCAGGGGCGCAAGGCCCTGTAAAACCAGTCCCTGCGTCAGTTGGGGGCACGATGGACGTGCTAAATTCAAAACATGATCCCCATCAAGATTGACTCGGCCTGGAAAGGCACATCGGACTGCCGCAGCTGCGGCATACGCGACATGGTGTTGTTTGCTGACCTGAACGAACAAGACTTTGGCGAAATCCACACCCCCATCGACGACATGGTGTTTGGTGCTGAAGCGGCGCTTTACAACGAAGGCGAAACCGCTTTAGGCGTGTTCACTCTGCGCAAAGGCATGGTCAAGCTGGTGCGGGCTACCGCCGATGGCCGCGAACGCATCGTGCGCGTGCTGCGCCCGGGCGACGTGATCGGTCTTGAAGCGCTGGCTACGGCCCGCTACGACAGCGAAGCGGTTGCACTGGTCGAAGCCCAAGTCTGCCGCATCCCCCTGTCGGTGCTGCACCACTTGTCAGCCAACTCGCCACGCCTGCACAAACGCTTGATGCAAAAGTGGCAACAAGCCCTGAAAGACGCCGACGACTGGCTGGCTGACCTGAACTTCGGCTCTGCCCGGCAACGCGTGGCCGCCCTGGCGCTGAAAATGCGCGACCCCGACCAACCCGGCATCACCACCTTCTTTGCGCGAGACGACATGGGCGCCATGCTCGACATGCAACTCGAAACGGTGAGCCGCGAAATCAGCGCCCTGGTGCGCGACGGCGCCCTGAAGCCTTGCGACAAACAGGGCCGGCGTTATGAAATTCTGGATGAGGCATCGCTGATGCGCTGAGTGGAGAATGCGCTGAAAGGTCGCCCCACCTTGGTCAGTCGTCATGGCCAACCCTGCGCCATGATCGTGCCCATCGCAGACGGTGCTCGTCTTTACCCGTTGGAGATGCCCAACCTCGCCAACTATCTTTTGGCACAGCCCGAGCCTTTTGAGACTGAGCGCGACACCACGCCGCTGCGGGGCATCGACTTTGACTAAGGCCACAGGTCAGGCTTACCTGCTGGCCACCAGCGTCGTGTCCGCCTTGGCTCCTGGCCGTGAGGCTTTTGTCCCCAGTCCCTTTGGCCAATGGCTGCAGGCCCACCACGCACAATTTTTTTGCCCGCCATCGCGGTGGCTGAAATGGCGCAAGGCATTGGCAAGTTGCGCAGAGCGGGTGGGGTCGAGAGGGCCGACCGCTTGGACGGTTGGCTCGATGGTTTGCTGGCTGCTTACGCTGACCGCATCTTCCCGCTGGACGCCGCAGCTGCCCGACTGACCCTTGTAAATCTTGTTGGCGGGGAAGCCAACGCGGGTCATGGCTTTGCGGTCGCTCAGGACTTCGAGGATTTCAATCTCACCCACGGCGATGGTGGCGGCTTGGCCTTCTGCCTTGGCAGTTTTGCATCGTCAAAAATCTCTGTAAAAAGGCCCGTTAAGCCCGAAATTGATCCATCTCAAATTGATGGGCCAACACGCTGAGAAGATAGTCCCCTTGCCAAAGGAGACACCATGGAAACCCCAAAAAACAGATTCACCGCGCTGAGCCGCCGCCAGTGGTTACTGGGTTCGGCAGGCGCTGCGGTTTTGGCCAGTGCTACGCCTGCTGCCTAGGCTGCCAAAACCAAAACACAGGCGCACATCGTGATTTTGGGCAGTGGTCTGGGCGGCATAGCCGTGGCCAACCGTCTCCATGCCTTGCTCGACGGGGCCAAGATCACCCTGATCGACCGCAAGGAAGAACACAACTACCAGCCCGGCTAGACCCTGGTGGCCACGGGCGTGTGGCCGGTGAGCAAGGTGCGCGACCGCAATGCCGACTTTCACCCGCCGCAGGTCAGTTGGATCAAGGAGATGGTCAGCGAGTTGGACCCGGCCAGCAACACGGTGGTCACGGCTTTGGGTCAGCGCGTTAAGTACGACTACCTCGTGGTGGCTATGGGCACGCACCAGGACTGGTCGCTGATCGAGGGTATGGATGTGAACGCGATTGGCCAAAAGGGCCTGACCAGCGTCTACCCCAGCCCCGAAGCGGCGCAGGCCACTTGGGCCAGCATGGACGCGTTTCGGCAAAAGGGCGGCAACGCGGTGCTGACGCTGCCCGCCACGCCGCTCAAGTGCGCGGGTGCGCCGCTGAAGATGACCTTCATGCTGCGCGACCGCCTGGCGCAGTCGGGCACGCTCGACAAGTCGAAGGTCACGTTTTATTCGGCGCTGGGCAATGTGTTTGGCGTCAAGGTGGTCAATGACAATGTGCTCGCGCGCTGGACCGATCTGGGCATCGCGGTCGAGACCACGCAAAAGCTGCAGGGCATCGACATCGGTGCGCAGCGGGCGCGTTTTGTTTCGCCCGAAGGCGCCAGCACCGAAGTGGCTTACGACTTTATCCATGTGGTACCGCCCATGCGTGCGCCTGATGCCGTCAAAAACTCCGACCTGGCCTGGAAAGAGGGCCCCTTTTCCGCAGGCGGCTGGCTGGAGGTGGACAAGGCCACCTTGCAGCACCGCCGCTACCCCAATGTGTTTGGCGTAGGCGATGTCAACGGCACGCCACGCGGCAAGACGGCAGCCACCATCAAAAAGAGCGCACCCATCGTGGCGCAGCATCTGGTGGATGTGATCGCGGGCCGTGCGCCCGGTCAGAAGTTTGATGGCTACACCTCGTGCCCGCTGATCGTGAAAGAGGGCTCGGCCATGCTGATCGAGTTTGACTACGAGGGCAAGCTCACGCCGTCGCTGCCCATGATCGAGCCGCTGCAGGCGGGTTACTTTGCTTGGCTGATGAAATACCGCATGCTCAAGCCCGCCTACATGGCGACACTCAAGGGCCGGGTCTGAAGCCCACTCAAAACATCAGGAGACGCACATGTATGAAATCTGGCTGGCGATGAACATTGCCTACGAAATCGCGCTGGGCCTGTGGCCTGCGTTGTTGCCCTTGGCCGTGGTGTGGGCCGTGGTGATGGGAATTAATCGCAAGAAGCTGGCGCAGGTCAGCGGCGCAGCACTGGCAGCTGTGGCTGTTCTGGTGTCGCTGGTGGCGGTGCTGGCTTTGCCACCCTTGTCCAGGTCAACAATGGCCGACATGGGCTATTGGGTGGACTGGGCCGGTTTGCTGGCCATGGGTGCAGGTGTGGGCGTGGCGGCGGCGCTGCTGATGTGGCCCGTGCTGGCCATGCGGCAGCGCTGAGGTGTTCAAGCTCGATCAAACGCAAGGCTTGCAATTTCAGCCTGGGGCGGGTTTTGGCCTGTTCGCGCTGTGGATCCCTGAAAATGGCCATATGCTTCAGACTTTCTTGTGCTGATGTGGGTGGATTAAGGGATTTTTTGCATGTCATTTCAATGGTTTGTTTTTGGTCAGGTCAAGCCTGAATTCGCGGTGCCCGTGCTCAATGAGCGGGCCGTTCGTGCCGGCGCAGGCCTGTTGTTTTTCTTTGCGATGGTGGCGTTCATGAACGCCTGGTTGAGCGGCAACTTTGCGCCCACGCGCGTGTTTGTGCTGGCTTTCCTGTTTGACTTTGTGGTGCGGCTCTTCGTCAACCCGGCCTATGCCCCCAGCTTGGTGATCGGCCAATTGCTGGTGCGACGCCAGCAGCCCGAATGGACGGGTGCCCCCCAAAAGCGCTTTGCCTGGGCCATTGGATTGGTGCTGGCGCTGACCATGTTTGTCCTGGTGGTGGTGCAGGGAGTCATCGGTCCGGTCAATCTGCTGGTGTGTGGCGTGTGTTTGATGCTCTTGTTTTTTGAGAGCGCTTTCGGCATCTGCATCGGTTGCTGGGTGTACAACAAATTCAATGCCGAGCAGGCCCGTTTGTGCCCGGGTGGCGCTTGTGAATACGTGGCCCCGCCGACGGATCGCTTGGGCTGGGGCCATGCCGTGCCCTTGGTGCTGCTGGCTTTTGTCGTGGCGCTGGCGGTGTCGCACGAAAAGAGCCGCGCTGTGTCTGCAGGCTTGCCTGTTGCCAATACTCCAGGCCAGCCAGCAGCGCTGGACCCGGCCGAAATCGAGCGCTGCAAGGTGCCCGATTTCGCCAAAGCCATGGGCCACGAAGACAAATGGAAGCTGCACAACAACTGCCGCTGATGGGCTGCTGACCGGGTTTTCAAGTGGGACCTGGCCCCGCGAGCCGTTCAGCGGCCTGTTTTGCTGGAGCCCCATTGGTCCATCAGGCGCTGGTCGCTGGCGCTTTCGGCTTCGACGCTGTCTTGGGGCAGCTGGCGCAGGCAGTCGGCCAGGGCTTGTGGGTCCAGTTTGGCTGTCGGCGTAGGCGCGGCCACCATCTGGGGAGATTTTCCGTCCCAGGCAAATGGGTTGCGAAACACGGGCGGGTCGGGCAGGCAGTCGTCTCTGTACAGGGGCGGCCCATCGTTGGCAAAAGGCGAAAACGTGATCGTCTTGTCAAAAATCAGCGGCTTGCCCGTTGGGGTGGGCGGCAGCGGTGGCATGTTTTGGATGGCTTGGCGCGCGAGTTGTTCGGCCTTGGCCGATGTGGTCCACAGTGTTTGCAGCTGCGTCAAGCTGCCGTCGGGCGCGATCTCGATGCGAAAGCGCACTACACCTTGGTCAGGGCCTTCCACGGCGGTGCCCATCATGCTGCGCACTTGCTGGCCCCAGCTGTATCGGTAGCTCTTGCTGTTTTTTTTGGTGTAGTTGGCGGCAAAGGACCATTCTTCAGTCGTGGGCGGCGGGGGTGCTGCCATGCTCGCGCGGGGGCGATCAGGTGAGGGCGACGTGGCGGGAGTCGCCAAAGGCGTGTCGGGCGGGGGCGCAGTGATGGGAGTGGTGGTGGGGGGAGCAGATGGCGGTTCAGGCAGCGGCCGGCGCGGCGGCGGGATCAGTTCCAGAAAGACGATATTTTCAGCCGTTTTGGGTACTTCGGGTGGGCTGTTGTATTTGAAACGGAACTCACTCATCAGCAGCCAGAGACCCGCGTGTAAGGCCAGCGTGAGAAAAAGCGCGAAGAAATTTTTGTCTCTGGACATGGATGCCGAGGCTTTTGTTGGAGGTCTTACAGCCATTCAGCGAAAATATTCGTTTCGACTGATATTACCCGACGAAGTGGAGTCCTCACGACCTTGCGAACCCTCGCCCTTGCTGCGGCAACCGCAGGCAGCTTGCTGCTGGCCACGACCGCTCACGCCGACAACAAAGCCATTGCAACCGAAGAGATGTAGGCGTATCTGGAGTTTGTGGACTACGGCGCGGCGTGATTTTTGCCGAACAAATTACCAAAGACGAGTGGCCCAAGATGTTGGTGATCGATGCGCGTGACACGGCGATATTTGTCAAATGGCACATTCCTGGCGCCATCAACATGGACTGGCGTCAGGTGCTGGCCAAGCGCAACATGATTTCCAAAAACAAGCCCGTGCTCATTTATTGCAACACCGGATCGCTGTCGGCCCAAGCCGGTTTTGCGCTGCGCTTAGCAGGCTGGGGGAACGTGCGCATCTTGCAAGGCGGCATGGCTGAGTGGTAGGCCAAAGGCGGCTTTGACGCGGCAAGCAAAGCTGCAGGGCCTGCGAAGGATTGATGGTGTTTGTATACATGGTCAGGGCATTGATGGCTTGCGATGCATCAATTCTAAGAATTTGGTGGCTGAAATTATTGCTATGTCATTCATTGCGATAAATCATACCCAATACCTTCAGGGGTATGTACAGTTGATCCTGTCGATTGAATAAATCTCTCGATTTACAAAACCGATAGTCAACCTCAAAGGAAACCCGCCATGTCCATGCCCCTCATCAACGAAGCCGCTCCCGCCTTCAGCGCCAACACCACCCACGGTCCCCGAAGCCTGGCCGATTACAAAGGCAAGTGGCTCATCTTGTTCTCGCACCCTGCCGACTTCACACCTGTTTGCACCACCGAATTCATCGGCTTTGCCAAGCGTGCCGAGTTGTTCAAGAGCATGAACTGCGAATTGCTCGGCTTGTCGATCGACAGCATCTACTCGCACTTGGCCTGGATGCAAAGCATTCAGAACAACTTTGGTGTGGAGATTCCTTTCCCCATCATCGACGACATCAAGATGGAAGTGGCCCAAGCCTACGGCATGATCCACCCCGGCGCTGCAGACACCCAAGCCGTGCGTGCCACCTTCTTCATTGACCCCGAAGGCAAACTGCGCGCCATGGTGTATTACCCCATGAGCAATGGCCGCTCGATTGAAGAGTTTGTGCGTTTGCTGCAAGCCATGCAAACCAGCGATGCCCACAAGATCGCCACCCCCGAGGGCTGGACGCCCGGTTGCGACGTGATTGTGCCGCCACCCAAAACGCCAGAAGCCATTGCCAAGCGCAAAGGCGAAGGATATGCCATGAAAGACTGGTATTTTGCGACCAAGTCCCTGTAAGTTTCAGGCTTACCCCCTGGCTGCCAAGTAGCAAGGGGTGTCAGGATCTTTGTTGCTCAACCGCTAAGGAAGCCAACATGAGTTCAGCCCACATGCACATCGAATCGTTTTTTGATCCGGCCACGTTCACCTTCAGCCACATCCTGGCGGACTTGTCCACCCAGCAGTGCGCCTTGATCGACAGTGTGCTGGACTATGACCCCAAATCCGGCCGCACCGAAACCCGCAGCGCCGCCCTCCTGGTGGACCGTGTGAAGGCCTTGAACTTGCGCGTGCAGTGGATTTTGGAGACGCATGTGCACGCTGACCATTTGTCGGCAGCCCCCTATTTGCAAAAGCAGCTGGGCGGTCAATTGGCCATTGGTTCGCACATCACCACGGTGCAAAACGTCTTTGGCAAGCTGTTCAACGCGGGCACCGAATTTGCCCGCGACGGCAGCCAGTTCGACCGTTTGCTGGGAGACGGCGAGGGTTTTCAGATTGGTACTTTGCAGGCTAAGGCCCTGCACACCCCCGGCCACACCCCGGCCTGCATGACCTATGTGGTGACGGATGCCAGTGTCGAACCTGCACGGCAGGTGGCCTTTGTGGGTGACACCTTGTTCATGCCCGACTACGGTACAGCACGCTGCGACTTTCCCGGCGGCAGTGCCAGCGTGCTGTTTCAGTCCATTCAGAAAGTGCTCAGCTTGCCTGACAGCACCGAGCTGTTTCTTTGCCATGACTACCCGCCCGAGACCCGTCAGCCCCAATGCTTGACCACCGTGGCTGAGCAGAAAAAGGCCAATGTGCATGTGCACCAAGGCGTGAGCGAGGCTGAGTTTGTGGCCATGCGCGATAAGCGCGATGCCACCTTGTCCATGCCCGTGCTGATCCTGCCTTCGGTACAGGTGAACATGCGCGCCGGTCAAATGCCGCAGCCCGAAGACAACGGCCAGCGTTACCTGAAGATCCCAGTGGACGTTCTCTGAAGCCTGCAGGGCCAGCGCTGCTTTCGGATGTCGGATGGGAGGGGAGGGCGCTGCAAGCGCACTTTTCAGCGCACTTTTGTCCCTGTTAGGGGCAAGGCCAGGTTTAGTCTTTGGGCTTACGTGCCGTCAGGCCCAGCAGGCCCGACATGCCCTGGTGGCCTGTGCCCTCGGCAATCTCGGCTTCGTAGGTGCGCAGGTCCAGGATGTCCAGTTGGCCGAAGGCGTCCAGCATCAGTGCCTCGTCGTAAAGGTGCGCGAGCTTGCCGGGACCGCCGGTGTTGAAGTCCAGTTGACGGTGGGTGTAGCCTTGAATGATCAGGGTGCCGCCAGGCTTGAGGCTGTCCAGCATGCGTGCAAACAAGAGGCTGCGCTCTTCAGGCGCAGCGAATTGGAAAAAGATGCCCACCACGTTGTCGTAATGCGAAGGCTGCCAGTCATAGGACTGCCAGTCGCTGCAGACAAAATTCACGTTGACTTTTCGGATTTGGGCCAGGGCACGAGCTTTGCGAATGGCATTGTCCGAAAAATCAAAGGCATCGACCTGCAGGCCTTGCTGGGCCAGCCACACGCCATTGCGGCCCTCACCATCGGCCACAGCCAGCGCAGTTCCAGGTGTCAGATGGGCAGCTTGTGATTGCAAATACGCGTTGGGAGCCTCGCCAAATACATAGTGCTCGGCGGCAAAGCGCTGGTTCCAGGTCTATTGGGGATTGTTGAATGTGCTCATGGTGAAATCTTTTCAATCTACAGGAAAGGGGAGAACAGTCAAAGGCGCCGCGCCAGCATCACGGCTGCGGCTGAGCCAGAGCCAGAGCCAGAGCCAGAGCCAGAGCCAACCTCGGCGCACCACAGACACACTACCCGGCTGTATGGCTTGAAGGTCGGTGCTGGCTGCTTCGCGCAGAACGCTTCACTCTTCGAGCAAGCTGCGCAGCATCCAGGCGGTCTGTTCGTGCACAGCAATGCGTTGGGTCAGCAAGTCGGCACTGGGTTCGTCTTTGGCTTGTTCCACCACCTCATACAAACCGCGTGCGGTGCGGGCCACGGCTTCGTGGCCTTGCGCCAGGATCGCGACCATTTGCATGGCTTTGGGGGGCAGGGTGGGCGCGTCGGGCAGCGAGCTGAGCTTGGCAAACTGTGCATACGAGCCCGGCGCCGGGTAGCCCAGCGAGCGGATGCGCTCGGCAATCGGGTCCACCGCGTTCCACAGCTCGGTGTACTGGAGCATGAACATGTCGTGCAGGCTGTTGAACATGGGGCCGGTCACGTTCCAGTGGAAATTGTGAGTGGTCATGTACAGCGTGTAGGTGTCGGCCAACAAGTGGCTCAAGCCCTCGGTGATGGCCAGGCGGTGCGATTCAGAGATGCCGATGTCGATTTTCATGGTGTTTCCTTGTGGTTAAAAAAATGGTCAGCCCAAGCTGGTGTCGAGCACCATCATGAGCGCGAAGCCTGCCATCAGGCCCAGGGTGGCGGTAGTTTGGTGGCCGTTGCGGTGGGTCTCGGGAATCACTTCGTGCGAGACCACAAACAGCATGGCCCCGGCGGCCAAGCCCAAACCCACGGGGTAGGCTAGTGCCGAGTTGCCCACCAGGCTGACCCCGATGAGGGCGCCTAGGGGTTCGAGCAAGCCGCCCAGGGCGGCAATGCCCACGGCCTTCCAGGCCGGGGTGCCGATGGCCCGTAAGGTCATCGCCACAGCCAGCCCTTCGGGGATGTCTTGCAAGGCGATGGCCGTGGCTAAGGGCAGGCCCACAGACAGGTCGCCTTGCGCAAACCCGACCCCCACGGCCATGCCTTCGGGCAGGTTGTGGATGGCCACCGCCATGACGAACAACCACACGCGCTGGCAGCGGTCATGGCCGGGGCCACAGGGGCCAGTTTTGTCGTGTTCATGGGGCGTGAACGCGTCCAGCCCCAGCATGAGCAAGACGCCCAAGCCCATGCCCAGCACTACCAGGCCAGCCCCCGTGAGTGCATGACCCGTCAATTGGGTACCTGCTTCGATCCCGGGCAGCAGCAGTGAAAAAGTCGCAGCTGCCAACATCATGCCGGCAGCGATGCCCAGCATGGCGTCTTCGTGCTGAGCTTTTAAATTTTTCAGGAAAATCGCAGGCAAAGCCCCGAGCGTGGTGGCGGCCAGGCCCGCGCTGCCGCCCCACAAAGCCCAGCGCACCACCTCGTGTTGTGTGGCCTCGTTCAACCAAACCTGGCCTTGCAGCAGCAAGACCAGCACGCCCATCAATGCGATGCCTAGACCCAACAAGACCTGGGGACGTTGGCGAGCGTGTTGGGCCAGCAAGTGGGGCCAGGGCAGGGGGTGGCGTGGATGGGCGGTCATGATTGTGTGGTTCATTCAAGGGGCTAATGATAGTATTTACAAATCGAAATACAATTTTGTTTTATTTAATTTATTGTTAGCCTTGGGCTATGACCACTTGATGCCATTCAGGCCGTTGGCTGAGCCTTTGGCTGTTCGATGGCCCGCCTTGGGTGTCGGGGGTGGGACACTTGGGCATCGCACTGCATCAAGCGGTGCTCTAATATAATTGAATGCTGATATTTAAGGGCCCCATATGTTTAATTCCTTGTTGCGTCGGTTCGGGATGTTGATCGCATTGGGTGTGTCGTCTTTGTTGTTGCAAGCTTGTAGCCCAGAGGCAGTGCTGCCCAATGTGTCACTGGAGCAAGCCCGCGCCGAGCACGAGGCTGGCAAGGTCTTGATGATCGATATCCGTGAGCCGCAAGAGCACGCCACAGGCGTGGCACAAGGCGTTGTTTTGCTGCCCATGAGCCAAGTGGCGCAGCGTGTGGCTGAGATTCCCAAGCAAGCCGATCAGCCTGTTTTGCTGATCTGCAACACCCAAAACCGCTCACGGGCCGTGACTGAGGCGCTGCAAGAGCAGGGCTTCACCAACATTCGTTATGTTCATGGCGGCATGAGCGAGTGGGCCAAGCGCGGCTGGCCGATGGTCAAACCGCAAGACTTGGTGGGCCCGAATAAACCTTGAGCCCCAGCATCCCAAGGGTGCGGGTTGACCAAGAGAAGCGCTGCACTTGTGTTTGTCTTGATCCAAGGCAAGTCCAGGTTTGACCCGTAGAAATAAACTGAAGCTTGTACAAGAACTCAGTTGGGCACGCGAGCACCCCGGTCTGAGTTCAATTTTTTAGCCACGTCATGAAAGATGAAATGCCTGAACTTTTGACCACCCCATACTTGACGAATGCAGCAGAAGCCGTCAAGGCCTGGGATGCTTTGCAAGCGCCGCAGGGCTGACCATGAGCGAAAAACTGATTTCGGTCACGCTGACCCAGCAACAGGACTACCGGTTCGACATACGCTTTGACGACAACATGCCGGTGCTGACCAGCGACGAGCCTGCGCCTTTAGGCACGGGCTTGGGGCCGTCGCCCGTGCAGCTCTTGTGTGCATCGGTGGGCAATTGCCTGAGCGATTCGCTGCTGTTTGCCTTGCGCAAATTCAAGCAAGCGCCAGAGCCCTTGCGCTGTGAAGTGCAGGCCCAGGTGGGCCGCAATGCCGATGGCCGCATGCGCGTGCTGGAGATGGTGGCCACTTTGCACCTGGGGGTGAGCGCCGCCAAGTTGGAGCAGCTTGAGCGCGTGCTGGGTCAGTTCGAGGGTTTTTGTACCGTGACCCAAAGCGTGGGGCAGGGCATCCCGATCCAGGTCCGGGTGTTTGATGCCGATGGCCTCTTGCTCAAGTCTTGATGGTAGCTCTCAGCCTGTCCAAGATCCTCCAGGCGCTGGCACTGAGCTTGGTTACATTCATTGGGGTGGGCGCGTCCCAGGCTGAAGTGGTGTATTTGCCTCGTGCCGTTCAGGTCACGGGTCCGGTCTACGCCATCGTCGGGCCTTTGGGCCAG
This sequence comes from Limnohabitans sp., assembly GCF_044361985.1. Lineage (GTDB taxonomy): Bacteria > Pseudomonadota > Gammaproteobacteria > Burkholderiales > Burkholderiaceae_C > Limnohabitans_A. The sequence goes on from NZ_JBIKHV010000011.1 coordinate 31,724, forward strand.
CGTAGCCAGGCCAACGCCGGGCTGAACGCCAATTACGGCTTCGTGCTCACCGCCAATGGCGTGATCCTGATCGACAGTGGGGCCAGCGCCTTCAGCGCGGCCTTGCTGGCCCAGGCGGTAAAGATGGTCACACCCAAGCCGATCCGCTGGGTTCTGAACACCGGCTCGCAAGACCACCGATGGCTGGGTAATGGTTATTTTGCAGGCCAAGGGGCCGAAATTCACGCCTTGGCAGGCACTGTCAAGACCCAGCAAGGATTCGCGGCGCAACAGATGGCAAACTTGTTGCCATTTTTGGCTGAGCAATTGCAGGGTACCGAGCCACGTCTTGCCAGCAAGGTGCACGACGGGCCCGAAAAAAAACTTGATATTGATGGTTTGCGGCTTGAATGGATCACCACGAACGCCCACTACCCGGGCGACACCATGATTCACCTGCCTGAACATGCAGTTACTTTCACGGGCGACTTGGTGTATGTGGACCGTTTGCTGGGGGTTTTGCCGCAGTCGAGCGTGCGCTTGGCGCAAGTTGCATTTGGCAGGCTCCAGGCTTTGAAGCCAGTGCATGTAGTGCCCGGCCATGGCCGTGTAACGGATATGACCAAGGCCACACGGGAGACGGGTGACTATTACGCGTTTTTGATTGAACAGGTTGGCGTTGCTGCCCGCAACATGGAGTCGATCAGCGAGACCTTAAACAAGCTGGCCATGCCAACGCAGTTCAGACATTTGCAAAATTTTGATGAATTGCACCGACTAAATATGAACCGGGTTTTTGTGGATTTTGAGGCCAACCCTTGAAGCTTTAGAAATGGGCTTTTGAGGTCAGAATCAGGCGAACTTGGTCAGCATTGCAGCCACGTGCTCTGGGGACTGGTCGCCTTGCTCGATCATGCAGCCAACCATCGAAAAAAACGACTTGTCGAGTGCCTTGCGTGCAGCGGCCATTTGTTGCGCGATTTTTTCGCAATCGGCGTCGGCTTCTATCAACTTTTGCAAGCCGCGCAGCTGACCTTCAATGCGGGCAAGGCGGGCACACAGGTTTTTCTTCTTTTCGGCGTTCACAATTCGGCTCATGCTGGTCTCCAGAATGGCCCCTGCTAAAGGGTCGGGGCGGATGTTGCTGATGATATCTTTTTCGATAGGGGAGGGGTAGGAGGTGCAGCCTACGCCCTGTTTTTTGGCCTGGTTTTGCACGGTTGAACCGCTTGGTCTCAGTAAAATCCCTGACCTTGGGCTTTAACCGGTGTGCACAAAGCCGAGTTGATTTGGGTTAAATTAGCGTCTGGTTATATTCACCCCCCCTCATTTGGAGTTCTCATGAAATTGATTTTTGCCGCTGTTGCCGTGTCCTCAGTGATGGCCTTCCCCGCTTTTGCAAGCATGGACTTGGCCAAGAAAAACGCTTGTATGGCATGCCATGCGGTGGACAAGAAGTTGGTAGGTCCCTCCTACCAAGACGTCGCCAAAAAATATGGTGCTCAAAAAGACGCCGCTGCGACCTTGGCTAAAAGTATCAAGGCGGGTGGTGCAGGCAAGTGGGGCCCTGTGCCCATGCCCGCGCAAGCTGCTTTGAGCGAGGCCGATGCCTTGGTTTTGGCGAACTGGATTCTGGCTGGCGCGAAATAAAGCCAAGCCTTCGAAGCTTGTCAAATCCGGAAAGTTTGACAAGCTTGGTGGTTGCCGGTGGCTTTTGGTTGGCGCTCAGGGGCTTGTCCTCAAGCGGCTTTTTATTTGGAGCCGAAAATGAAATTCCGAAAAACGCATGGCCTTGCATTGGCCACTGTGCTGTTGTCTCTTGCCGCCCACGCTCAGCCTGCCATCTTCAAGGATGCTGATTACAAGTTGGGCGAAAAACTGATCGCCGAAAGCAAATGCGTGGCCTGTCACGTCTCCAAGGTGGGTGGTGACGGCAGTGCCATCTACAAACCGCAAGGCCGCATCAACACCGCTGCTTTTTTGCGCGGCATGGTGGAGCAATGCAACACCGAGTTGAATCTGGGCATGTTTCCTGAAGACGTGAACTCGGTTGCTGCAGTGCTCAACAGAGACCACTACAAATTCAAGTGAATCCTTAGGCGCTCATTTGCAGGCGTCTAAAAATACCTTACCCCATAGGGTATAGGGTATCTGCCAATACTCTGTTTTCTCCAGGTCATGGATGATCAATGTCAATCTGGCAAGACACATGGTGTGTCTTGCCGGAGTACATCAATGCATGACAACAGGAGAACAGGAATGCGCAAATCTTTCACGTGGATGAAATGGGCCGTGTTGGCCAGCTCGATCTGGTTGACCGGCTGCGGCACCATCAGCACCCTCGGCAAACTTGAATCCGGCGCTGGCGCAGAAGCCAGCCGCATGTGGGACCGTTGGGTTGACGGCAACGGTGACATTGCGATCGCTACTACCTGGGAGCGCAAAGTCAAAGCCGGCGTGACCGCCAACGAGGTTGAACAAGTCCTCAAACAAGTGGCGGTGGAACGCAACATGCGCGATGTGGGCACTTTGCCGCTGTCCAAAGAGTTGGAGGCGCGTTCGGGCAAAAAAGAAAAGCTGCTGACGGTGTACTCGTTTTGTACGCCCGCTACAGCCCGCCGCATGGTCGATTTCAGCCCGCACATGGCCGCTTACTTGCCTTGCCGTGTGTCCATGGTTGAAAAAGAAGACGGCTTGTGGCTCTACACCCTCAACATGGACATGATGGTCAAGATGGGCCGCAAGCTGCCATCACCCCTGAAAGAGGAAGCCCAAGCCGTGCGCGACACCATCTGGGAAATGATGGAACGCGGCAGCAAGGGTGAGTTTTGATCCGTAAAAATCTGGAGACAACAATGAAAAAAATCATTACTTTACGTGCCACTGTGGTGGCTGCTTTATTGGCTACGGGTTCCGCAGCTTGGGCGACCGATGGGTACTTTCCGCATGGCTATGGCATGAAGTCAAAAGGCATGGGCGGGGCTGCAGTTGCTGTCACCGACAACGCATTTGCAGGCATCAACAACCCGGCAGCTTCGGTCTGGGCAGGTAACCGTGCTGAGATCGGCGTGGATATTTTCATGCCCAAGCGCAGTGCCGCGCGTGTGTCACCAAATACATCCCCTTTGCTAGAAGGTGATGTGCAGAGCGATGGCAGCGCATTTATAGTGCCAGAATTTGCCTACAACAGAAAAATAGATGACCGTATGAGCTGGGGTGTCACGGTCTACGGCAACGGCGGCATGAACACCGAATATCCGGGTGGCAATGTGACGTGTTCAGCAGACGGCGGTATGACGACCTATCAGGGTAATTTGTTGTGTGGTCAGGGCAAGCTGGGCGTTGATTTGATGCAATTGATCATTGCCCCCACGCTGGCTTACAAACTCAACGAACAGCATTCAGTGGGCATGTCTCCGCTGTTGGTGATGCAGCAGTTCAAAGCCACAGGGCTTCATGCTTTTACGTCGACAGCGCCTGGTCAGCAAATGTCAATGAACCCAAGCAACGTCACTGATAAGGGCGCGGATCGTTCGACAGGCGTTGGTGTCCGGTTGGGCTATTTGGGCCAGTTGTCAGATACATTGAAATTCGGTGCGACCTATTCGCCCAAAATCAAGATGGGCAAATTCGACAAGTACTCGGGGTTGTTTGCGGGCGAGGGCTCGTTTGACATTCCTGAAAACTTTGCATTGGGCATCAACGTGCAAGTCACGCCAGCCGTGTCTGTGGCTGCTGATTACAGCCGCATCAACTACAGCGGAGTGTCAGCCATTGGCAACCCGATGAGCAACCTCGCAGCTGGAAATCCGATGGGTTCTGCCAACGGACCCGGTTTTGGTTGGTCCGACGTCAATGTCCTGAAGTTGGGTGTTCAATGGCAAGCCACATCCACCATGCTGTTGCGAGCTGGGTACAACCAGTCAACCAACCCGGTCAAGTCTGAAAACGTGACCTTCAATATCCTGGCGCCCGGTGTGATCACCCAGCATTACACCTTCGGTGGCACCTATGCCCTGTCTAAAGACTCGGAGTTCACTTGGGCTTACATGTATGCGCCCAAACATACGGTCACAGGTCCGTCAATGTACAACGGCATGATGGGTACGACGACCATCACCGAAACCATTCGCATGTCCCAACAATCCTTGGGCGTGCAGTACGGCTGGAAGTTTTGAAGAACAACACGAGGCCTTCCTGATCAGGAAGTGCCCTCGGTGTAATCCCTGATTCAGATACATCGTTTAACGTATATATTCGCACATCCGAATATAAGAACCTAATGGCACAGAACGCATGAGCGATGAAATTGACGAGGTGTTTGGCAGGGCGGCTGAGTTGTTTGCCGTACTGTCCACCCCCATTCGATTGCGCATCATCAGCGAGCTGTGCCACGGTGAAAAAAATGTAGGGCAGTTGCTGGCGCACATTGAAGCGGCTCAACCCAATATGTCTCAGCATCTGAACATCATGTACAGGTCGGGCATTTTGGGCAAGCGGCGACAGGGCGCTCAGATGTTTTATCGGATTGCGGACGAAAAGGCCGCGATGGTTTGTCGGGCCGTATGTACGCAGATGACTATCGATTCAGCCGTGAATTGACATTTCAAAACGAGGAGTGTGTGTGAAAGAAGACAACATCCATTCAGGAAGGGTGCAAAAAGCACCTGAAAACTTCCTGACCCATGGCGGCATCAAGGCTGTGTTTGCAGAAGGCAAAAAGGGGCGCCGTGATTTCATTCGCAGTGCATTCGCTGCCGCTGCGGCAGGTGCTGCTGCGCCCATGGCCGTGGCCCAGGGCAACCCCGTACCCGTTGAGGGCGGAGATCCCAATATTTTGAACCTTCCCGAGCATGCCACGGGTCTGGGCCAGGGCGTGGCCGTTGAAGGTTATGGCAAGCCCTCCAAGTTCGAGGCCAATTTGCAACGTCGCCAAAGCCCGGGTCTGACACAGACCACCCAAGCTTCGGTCTCGTTTGCCCCGCTGCAGTCCTTGTTCGGCATCGTCACGCCCAGTGGCTTGCATTTTGAGCGGCATCACCAGGGCTGGTGGGACATCGATCCGTCCAAGCACCGCTTCATGATCAACGGCATGGTCAAAAAGAACATGGTGTTCACCATGGACGAGATCATGCGTTTGCCATCGGTGTCACGCTTTCACTTCATTGAGTGCGGCGCCAACACGGCGGTCGATTGGGGCAACGTGGCCGTGCCCACGGTCCAATACACCCATGGCATGCTGTCTTGCAGCGAGTTCACGGGTGTGCCCCTGATCACGCTGCTGGAACTGGCTGGTGCCGACCTGAAAAATGGCAAATTTGTGCTGGCCGAAGGGGGTGATGGTTCTTCCATGACCCGAACCATCCCGATGAGCCTGATTACTTCTGGTGAAGTCATCGTGGCCTATGGTCAAAATGGCGAAATGTTGCGCCCTGAAAACGGCTACCCGCTGCGTCTGGTGGTGCCTGGTGTGCAGGGTGTCAGTTGGGTCAAGTACCTGCGCCGTGTCGAAGTGGGTGACAAGCCCTATGCGGCCAAAGATGAAGCAATTCACTACATCGATTTGCAGCCAGGTGGCTTGCATCGCCAATACACCAACCTCCAGGAAGTCAAGAGTGTGGTGACCACGCCTTCGGGTGGGCAGGTTTTGTTGGACAAAGGTTTTTACAACATCACGGGCCTCGCCTGGTCAGGCAAGGGCAAGATCAAACGGGTGGATGTGTCCACCGATGGGGGGCGTAACTGGCGTCAGGCCAGGCTGGAGACGCCCGTGCTTTCGAAAGCCCTGTCGCGCTTTAACCTCAACTGGGTGTGGGACGGCAAGCCGGCCATCATTCAAAGCCGTGCGCAAGACGATTCCGGACACGTGCAGCCCACTTACCAGCAGTTGCGTGCAGTGCGAGGCACGCGATCCATTTATCACAACAACGCCATCCAGTCGTGGTTGGTGCAGGAAAACGGTGAGGTGAAAAATGTCCAGGTTTCGTAATGCAGTGATGTCGGCGGCTTTGCTGGCCATGGCGGGTGTGACTGCCGCGCAGTCCACCCCGTTTGTGGGTATCGGCCGTACAGCCACTCCTTCAGAAGTGGCCAAGTGGGACATTGACGTGCGCCCCGACTTCAAGGGCTTGCCTGCAGGCTCGGGTTCGGTGGCCAAGGGGCAAGATGTGTGGGAGGCCAAATGCGCCCACTGTCACGGCGTTTTTGGTGAATCCAACGAGGTGTTCAGCCCTCTGATTGGTGGCACCACCGCCGAAGACATCAAGACTGGGCGTGTGGCCAATTTGCAACGTACAGACTACCCTGGCCGCACCACCCTCATGAAGGTGTCGACGGTGTCAACTCTCTGGGACTACATCAACCGGGCCATGCCTTGGACCAACCCCAAGACATTGACGACGGAAGAGGTGTATGCGGTCACGGCTTTCATGCTGAACCTTGCCAACATCGTGCCAGACAACTATGTTTTGTCTGACAAAAATATGGCTGAGGTGCAAGCGCGTTTGCCGAACCGCAACGGCATGACCACGGCGCACGACATGTGGCCTGGCAATGAGTTTGGGGGTACCAAAAAACCCGATACGGCCAACAAGATTTGCATGAAGGATTGCACGCCTGAAATCAAAGTAGCCTCATTCTTGCCAGACTTTGCACGCAATGCCCATGGCAACTTGCAAGAGCAAAACCGCATCGTAGGGCAGCAACGTGGTGCCGACACCACCCGCCCTGAGCCCAAAGCAGGCATACCTGTGGCGGCTGCAGCACCCGTTGCAACAGCGAAACCCGAAAACAACGAGGCCAAGGCCGCGATTGCACTGCTGAACAAGCACACTTGTACAGCTTGTCACGGCGTTGACAAAAAAATTGTCGGTCCGGGTTTCAATGAGATTGCAAAAAAGCAAGCGGGCAAACTGGACTATCTTGTCGGCAAAATCAAGGCGGGTGGCGTTGGGGTGTACGGGCAAATTCCGATGCCCCCACAGTCGCTGCCCGATGCTGATGCCAAGAAAATAGCCGAATGGATTTCTAAGGGGGCCAGCAAATAATACGGGATATAACCGTTGCATTTCCAGGCCTGTTTCAATAGCATCACTCAACCATCAAGGAGATATCAGATGCAAACCCGTCGCGAGACACTCAAACAAACCGCTGTCGTGGCTGGCCTTTTGGCCTCCGCTGGTTTTCCCCAGTTCGCCCACGCAGCCTTTAACAAAGCCGCATTCGATGCCAAGTCAGTGCAAGATTCCGCGAAAGCTGCCGGTGCGACCAGCATGGCCGAGAGCAAGGATGTGACCATCACCGGTCCGGACATCGCTGAAAACGGCGCCGTAGTGCCTTTGGGCGCCAGCACTTCGCTGCCAGGTGTCAAGCAGTTGCTCATCATGGTCGAAAAGAACCCTGCAGCCTTGGTTGCCTTATTCCACGTTTCTGATTCGGTAGAAGCCAACTTTTCGACCCGCGCCAAGATGGGCCAGTCCTCGGATGTCTACGCTGTGGCCATCATGAACGACGGCAAAGCCTTGTGGGCTAAAAAAGAAGTCAAAGTCACTTTGGGTGGTTGTGGCGGTTAAGCCCTGACACGCAACTCTTACACACATTGATTCATTGAAAGATTTAGGAGAAAAAAATGGCAGATCCAATGCGCATTCGTGCCCAATCCTCTGGCGACAAAGCGACCGTTCGTGTGCTCATGAGCCACGAAATGGAGTCTGGTCAGCGCAAAGACGCTGCTGGCAAAACTGTTCCTGCCTGGTTCATCCAGGAGGTCACAGCCACCCACAACGGCAAGCCTGTGCTGGCAGCCGAATGGGGCCCGGCGGTGTCTAAAAACCCGTTCCTTCAGTTCGCGGTTAAAGGTGCCAAAGCAGGTGACAAAATCGCTGTGACCTGGAAAGACAACAAGGGCGACAGCCGCACCGACGAAGCCACGGTGTCATGACTTTCCGTTGAGCTTGCAAAAGGGTGGAGCCAAAGCTTCACCCTTTTTGCGTTCCATTAATTCAAAGAGGTGACCATGATAAAAACTTCAACCCTGGCCTTTGCTGCAGCATTGACCATGAGCGCAATGCCTGTATTGGCCCAAAAATCAGCCAGTCAGGGCATCGACGAATACCGTGCCATGTTGCAGGACGGTAACCCGGCCGACTTGTTTGAAGCCAAGGGTGAAGACCTCTGGAAAAAACCCCGGGGTCCTAAAAACGTGTCCCTTGAAAAATGCGATCTGGGCAAAGGTCCAGGCGTTGTCAAAGGCGTTTTTGTGGAGTTGCCCCGTTACTTTGCCGATACCCAGCGCATGCAGGACTTGGAGTCGCGTCTGGTCACCTGCATGGAAAGCCTGCAAGGCTTCAATGCCGCCGAAATTTCCAAAACGCCTTTTGGCCGAGGTGAAATGGCCAACGTCACTGCTGTGGCGACCTGGATCGCCGCCGAATCCAAGGGACTCAAGTTCAACCTGTCGCAATCGCACCAGCAAGAGAAAACCTTTTATGAAGTGGGCAAGCGCCTGTTTTTTCAAAGAGGCGGGTCGCACGATTTTTCTTGCGCCTCTTGCCACGGTGAAGAAGGAAAACGCATTCGTCTGCAAGACCTGCCGATCCTGACCAAGAACCCTGGCGATGGTGTCGGCTTTGCCGCCTGGCCCGCCTACCGCGTATCGAATGGCCAGATGTGGAGCATGCAGTTGCGCCTGAACGATTGCTACCGCCAGCAGCGGTTTCCGTATCCTGGTTTTGCCAGTGACGCCACTGTGGCCTTGTCCACTTATTTGGGTGTGAACGCCAAGGGTGCCGCATCGATTGCACCGGCCATCAAGCGCTGATCTGAACAGGAGAAATTCATGAACAAAAAGACCCAACTTGTTTTGGCCAGCTTGGCTGCCGCTTTGGTGGCTGCAGGCTGTGCATCTGGCCCCTCCGTGGCCGAGATCAATGACCTGACCGAAAAAATCGTCAAGGCCTCTTTCCGGGATCAAAGTCACGTCAAGGTGGAGCGCATCACGGCCACCGACGAAACCAACCGCGTCTGCAGCGAAGCCGATGTGGCTGGCAAACCCTTGGACGAAAAAATCGCCAAACGCATCGAAGAAGCCAACCTCAAAGCCATCAAGTGGCCATCGGACGGCAAGTTCATTGGTGACTGGAAAGAGGGCGAAAAAATCGCCCAAAGTGGCCGTGGCTTGACCTGGACCGATTCGGCGACGGCTGTCAATGGCGGCAATTGCTACAACTGCCACCAGATGGACAAGAAAGAAATTTCTTACGGCACCATCGGCCCCAGCCTTTACAACTACGGCAAGATTCGTGGTGTGAGCAACCCGAGCGATCCGGCCAGCAAGGCCATTGTGGAATACACCTGGGGCAAGATCTGGAATGCCAAGGCTTACAACGCCTGTTCCAACATGCCACGCGCAGGACACATGGGCATCCTCAATGAAACCCAGGTTCGTCACATCGTTGGTTTGTTGCTCGACCCCAAATCCCCCGTTAACCAGTAAATCCTGAAAAACCCGGCTTGTCCGGGTTTTTTAGACCGTTATATATCAGTGGATGCCAATATGAATCTGTCCAAACGCGAATTTATCCAGGTCATGGGTGCCGGCACGATGGCGGGCATGAGCATGGGCGCTTATGCACAAGCCAGTGCCACCACCGCGGCCAATGGTCTTTATGACATCCCGAAGTTCGGCAATGTGTCTTTTCTGCACATGACCGATTGCCATGCGCAGCTCAAACCCATTTATTTTCGCGAGCCCAGCATCAACATGGGCATTGGCAACATGCAGGGCAATTTGCCGCATTTGGTTGGGGAATATTTGCTCCAGGTTGCCAAGATCCGTCCAGGTACGGCTGAGGCTCACGCCTTGACTTTTTTGGATTTCGAAAAGGCGGCCAAACGATACGGCAAGGTGGGTGGTTTCGCCCACTTGGCCACGCTGGTCAAACGCATGAAAGCCAGTCGCCCCGGTGCCTTGCTGCTCGATGGGGGTGACACCTGGCAAGGCTCTGGTACCAGCCTGTGGACCAACGGCCAAGACATGGTGGACGCTTGCAAACTGCTGGGCGTGGATGTGATGACAGGCCATTGGGAATTCACCCTGGGCATGGAACGCGTGAAAGAAATTGTTGAAAAAGATTTTGCAGGCAAGGTCGACTTCGTGGCCCAGAACATCAAGACCAGTGACTTTGGTGATCCAGTGTTCAAGCCCTATGTGATCCGAGAAATCAATGGCGTGCCTTGCGCCATCATCGGCCAGGCTTTTCCTTACACGCCGATTGCCAATCCGCGTTACATGGTGGCCGACTGGGAGTTCGGTATCCAGGACGAAAACATGCAGAAGATGGTGAATGAAGCCCGCGGCAAGGGTGCGCAGGTGGTGGTGGTCATCAGCCACAACGGCATGGACGTGGACTTGAAGATGGCCAGCCGCGTGAGTGGCATCGACGCCATCATGGGGGGGCACACGCACGACGGCATGCCTGTGGCCTCGATCATCGCCAACAAAGGCGGCAAGACGTTGGTCACTAATGCGGGCTCCAATGGCAAGTTCCTGGGCGTGCTTGACTTTGATGTCAAAGACAAAAAGGTCAGCGACTTCCGCTACAAGTTGCTGCCTGTGTTTTCCAACATGCTGCCAGCCGACCCCGAGATGGACGCTTTGATCACCAAGATCCGTGCGCCTTACGAATCCAAGTTGGCAGAAAAATTGGCCGTGACCGATGGCATGTTGTACCGCCGTGGCAACTTCAATGGCACAGGCGACCAATTGCTGGTCGATGCTTTGCTGGACGTGCAAGGTGCCGAAATCGCTTTCTCACCTGGCTTTCGTTGGGGGACTACGCTGCTGCCGGGACAGGCCATCACGCGTGAGTGGCTGCTGGACATGACAGCCACCACCTACTCGTATGCCACGGTGACCGAGATGACGGGCGAGACCATCAAGACCGTGCTGGAAGACGTGGCCGACAACCTGTTCAACCCCGACCCTTATTACCAGCAAGGCGGTGACATGGTGCGTGTGGGCGGCTTGTCTTACAGCTGCAATCCGGTCGGTGCCGCGGGCAGCCGCATTGGTGACTTGCGCTTGAAGGGGCAGCTGATCGAATCGGGCAAAAAGTACAAAGTGGCGGGCTGGGCCCCTGTGGCTGAAGAGGCCCGTAACCAGGGCAACAAACAGGTCTGGGACGTGGTGGAGACCTGGCTCAAGGCCCAAGGTGGGCGCGTCAAGCCCCGCAAACTCAACGCCCCAAAAATCATGGGTGCATTGCCCAACAAGGGTTACGTGGTCTGATCGAAATTTGCGGCACTTCGTTGTGCCTCCTCTCGTTTCAAGGTCCCTCAGAGTTCCTCATAGCCCCCTGAAAGCGTTGCCCCAGCGCAGGAGTCCAGCATCATGAAAAGAAGACAATGGCTCTTAGGCAGCGCCGCTCTGGGCGTTGCTGCCCTGTGGCCTGAAGCCCGCTTGCTGGCGCAGCAAGCGCAGGAATTCATCGAAGGCCCACCTGTGGCCGATATTCCCGCTCAACAACTTTCGCCGCATGTCTGGATGGTCTATTCACCCGATGGCTTTCCCACCCCTGAAAACCGGGGCATGATGTCCAACGTGATTTTTGTGGTCACATCGGCGGGTGTGGTGGTGCTCGACTCGGGGGCTTCGCTGCAAATTGGCCAGATGGCCATCCGCATGATCCGCAAGGTGACTGATAAGCCCGTCGTGGCCGTCTTCAATAGCCATTACCACGGAGACCACTGGCTGGGCAACCATGCTTTCGTCAAGACCTATGGCGACAAGCTTCCCATTTACGCATTGCCCAGCACCATCGAAAAACTCAAGGGCACCGAAGGCAACCTGTGGCGCAGCCTGATGGAGCGGTGGACCAACCAGTCCACGTTGGGCACCCAGGTGGTTTTGCCCAACACCGCCGTGCAGCATGGCCAGGTCTTGCAGTTTGGTGATGTGACTTTGCGCATGCACCACTACGGCACGGCGCACACCCCCTCGGATTTGTGTGTCGAGGTGGTGCAAGACAAACTCACGGCCGTGGGCGACATCGCCATGACCAACCGCATTGCCAACATGGACGAGGGCTCTTATCCAGGCACTTTCAAATACTATTCAGCCCTGATGGCAGCCACGGGTGAGCAGTTGTGGGCGCCAGGCCATGGCCAGGCCCGCAAAGACCTGCTCAAGACCTATGGCGATTTCATGGCGGGCATCTGGGAGCCTTGCCTGAAGATGGTGGAAGACGGCAAGTCAGAAGCCGAGGCGAAAGCCGCCGTGCTGAAAGACCCGCGGGTTGCCGCTCGGGCCAAGACCATGCAGGGTTTCGATGGCAACATTGGCAAGTACGTCAGTCTGGCGTACATCGAGGCCGAAAAAGTGGCTTTTTAAAGTGCCCCACTAAAGGGGCCTTTGTTGGACCTGCTTCAGGCCTTCGCACCGTGCGCTAAAGCCCTTGCACGGCTGGCCGCCAGCGCCTTTTCGTCGGGTGCTGACAAATCCCAGCCCTGCATGTGGTCCAGGCTGATGGCGGTCAGGGCATCTATCCAGACCGGGTGGTTGTTCAGGCAGGGGATGTAACTGAACTTCTCGCCGCCCGCATGCAAGAAGGCCTCTTGTGCTTCTTGTTGAATCTCTTCCAGCGTCTCCAGACAATCGCTGGTAAAACCTGGGCAGATCACATCCACCTTTTTCACCCCTTGTTCGGCCATGGCGATCAGCGTGGGTTCGGTGTAGGGCTCCAGCCATTTGGCTTTGCCAAAGCGCGACTGGAACGTGAGTTTGTATTGTTCTTTGCTCAGGCCCAGCGCCTCGGCCAGCAAACGGCCGGTTTTCATGCATTCGCAGTGGTAAGGGTCACCCAGTTGCAGGGTGCGTTCTGGCACGCCATGAAAGCTCATCACCAACTGCTCGGCTTGACCGTTCGCAGCCCAATGATCGCGCACGGTCTGCGCCAAGGCCGCGATGTAGCGCGGGTCGTCGTGGTAGCGGTTGACAAAGCGCATTTCAGGGATCAATCGGGTTCTCAGGCCCCATCGGTAAACTGCGTCGAACACACTCGCCGTGGTGGTGCCGCTGTATTGCGGGTAGGCGGTCACGATCAGCACGCGCTGCACGCCTTCGGCCTTGAGCGCATCGAGTTGTGCAGGAACGGAAGGCTGGCCGTAGCGCATGGCAAAACGCACCGACACGCTGTGGCCACTTTTTTGCATGGCCGCGCCCAGAGAAAGCGCTTGTTGCTCGGTATTGGCTTTTAAAGGGGATCCCTGCTCGGTCCAGATGCTGGCATATTTGGCCGCCGATTTGGCGGGTCGAACGCGCAAGATGATGCCGTGCAGGATCAGCCACCAAATGGGTTTGGGGATTTCGACCACACGGCTGTCACCCAAAAATTCGGCCAGGTATTTGCGCAGTGCCGGTGCCGTGGGGGCGCTGGGCGTGCCCAGGTTGCAATACAGGATCGCTGTCCGAGCAGGCTGACCGTGTTGAAAGGAGGGTTCTTGTTGAAATGCCATGCGGTATTCTCCCACCACCATGATTGATATATCCCGAATTAAAGCCATTACCCTCGATCTGGACGACACTTTGTGGCCCGTCTGGCCCACGATTGGCCGTGCCGAAGCCGCTTTGCAGGCCTGGCTGAGTGAAAACGCGCCGGCAACGGCAGCCCTGTCAGCCCAGCCCGAGGTCAAAAAAGCGGTGCGTGCCGAGATCAACGCCCGCCATGCCGACAAGGTGCACGACCTGTCGTTTTTGCGGCTGGCGTCAATCCGCGCCTTGTTGCAGCAAGCTGGGGAGCCTGTGCACCTGGCCGAACCCGCTTTTGAGGTGTTTTTTGCCGAGCGCCAGCGCGTGGATTTGTTTGACGACGCCTTGCCCGCGCTGGCTTTTTGGAGCCAGCGCTTGCCGGTGGTCGCCCTTTCGAACGGCAACGCCGATGTGCACCGTGTGGGCATTGGTCAGCACTTTCATGCGTCAGTGAGTGCGCAGTCGTTGGGTGTGGCCAAGCCTGACCTGCGGATTTTTGCAGCAGGGGCCCAGGCGGCGGGCGTGCAGTTGCACGAGGTGCTGCACATCGGCGACGATGCCCACGCCGACTGTGTGGGGGCCTTGGCTGCAGGCATGCAAGTCGCCTGGCTCAACCGTGAAGGTCACGGCTGGGCCCATGGCGACACTCGCCCGCACCTGGACGTGCAGAATTTGCACGCGCTGTGTGCTTTTTGGCCTGACTACGAACCGACCAGGAGACCGACATGACATTGAAAATTTACGGCATCGGCACATCTCGAGCTGCGCGTCCGCTGTGGACTGCGCTTGAACTGGGTGTGCCTTTTGAGCACATCGCCATGCCTTATGCCGGTGGCGCTACACGCACGCCCGAGTTTCTGGCCATCAACCCCAATGGCCACATCCCGGCGGTGGTGGACGAGCGCCCCGAGGGCAGTGTCACGGTGTGGGAAAGCATGGCTTGCGCCTTGTACATCGCCCGCGTGCACGGTCAGCCCGATGGCCAGTCCATCACGCCCGCCACCCCTCGCGAAGAGGCCGAAGCCCTGCGCTGGAGCTTTTGGACGGTGACTGAACTGGAGAGTGACGCGCTCACCGTGCTCATGCACCGCATGGCCATGCCTGCTGAGCTGCGAAAACCCGAACTGGCAGATCGCGCTGAAAGCCGCTTGAAAGTGCCACTGGCCGTCCTGGAAGCGCACCTGCAAGCGCAGCATGCGAAAGGCGAGGCTTACCTTGCGGCCAATCGTTTCACCGTGGCCGATGTGTGTGTAGCCAGTGTTGCCAGCTGGATTCGCCCGGCAGCGTGTTTGCTGGCGCAATATCCAGCAGTGTCAAGTTGGTTGCATGGCTGTGTGGAACGCGATGCGCACAAGCAGGCGAGGGGCATGAAGTGAGGTTTGAGCTGGCTTGTTTGCCGCCTGATTGAAGGGGGCTTAGAACTGCCCCAAGGCCTGCATCTTCCAAGCCAGCCACAGCTTGCGCAGTGGTGTGAGCGCAATGCGCTGGTGGAGCACCTGAAAACCTGACAACTCGATTTCGCGCAGCAAGGTGCGGTAGATGCTGGCCATCATGAGGCCGGGCTTTTGGGCGCGGCGGTCGGCAGTCGGCAGTAAGGCCAGGGCTTCATCGTAGAGGGCATGAGCCCGGTCGGTCTGGAACTTCATCAGGGCTTTGAAGTTTTCTGAATACGTGCGTAGCATCAGTTCGTTGGCTTTAACGCCAAAGCGTTGCTGCTCGTCCAGCGGCAGGTAGATTCGCCCGCGCAGGGCGTCTTCGCCCACGTCCCGGATGATGTTGGTCATCTGAAAGGCCAGGCCCAGCTTGTGGGCGTAGGCGGTGGTGGCATCGTCTGTCTGGCCAAAGATGCGTGCAGCGACTTCGCCCACCACGCCGGCCACCAGATGGCAGTATTTTGTGAGGCCCGCAAAGTCCAGATAGCGGGTCTGGTTCAGGTCCATCTGGCAGCCATCGATCACGGCCATCAGATGGCGGCTTTCAATGCCATAGGTGAGGGCCAGTGGCATCAGGGCTTGCATGACCGGGTGCGTGGGCTGGCCCGCATAGGCTTGCAGCACTTCTTTTTGCCACCAGGCCAGCTTGGTCGCAGCCACGCTGGGGTCACTGATTTCGTCGACCACGTCATCCACTTCGCGGCAAAAGGCATAAAAGGCAGTGATGGCAGCACGCCGTTCTGGTGGCAAAAACAGGAAGGCGTAATAGAAGCTGCTGCCCGAGGCGGCGGCTTTTTGTTGGACGTAGTCTTGCGGGCTCATGGGTGCTGATTTTCGCATTCAAATCGGGGGCTCAAGCCCGTGCGTCGCCAGACAATTTGCGGAATTGACGTTCCAACACTGCGGGTGATGCCAGGCCCAGGGCGATGCGCCACATCAGGCTGCGAATTTCGTGGCGTGGCATTTTGACGCGTTGGGTCAGGGCGGCAGGCCCGGCTTGGCGCAGCAGTGTCAGGGTTCGGGCACCGATGAGTGCGGGCAGGGCGCTGGCCAGTCTCAGGCGCCGTGGTTTCAAAGCCAGGGCATAACGCATGCCATCGGCCAATTGCATCTGGGTGTGGTCCAGCCATTGCTTGTAGAGCGGGGCCAAGGACTCCAAAAAATTAGAACGGCCGGTTTGCGCAGCTTCCGCCAGCAAAGCTGGGTTCAAGCCCGCCGAAGCCAAAGTTTCTGCGGGCCAGTAACACCGCCCTGAGGCCAGGTCGGTCCCGGCATCGCGCAGGATGTTCAGGCGCTGCAAACCCATGCCGTATTGGCGCCCGAGGTGCATCATGTCGTCTTGAGGCAGCAGGGCGTAGCCGGCCAGATGACGACCACACAGCTCGGTCCAGAACTCCCCGACGCTTCCTGCCACTTGCCATGTGTAGAGATCCAGCTCGGTCTCCGTGTTGAGGGCGTGCAGGCCGGGGCCAAAGCGAACCATGTCTTGCTGTTGGCCTTGCGTGATGTGGCTGAGCACCCGGCGCACGCTGGCCTGATCGGCTTCGTCGAGCGTTTGCAGCAGGGGCAGGCATTGCGGCAGTGCCTGCATCAGGGCGCGTTCGTTCGGGTCGGTTTGTTGCGCCGCGAATGCCTGCGTCAGGTGCTTGATTTGCTGCGTTTGTGCCGCTTCGATGCCTGGCGATGCGATCACCTGGGTCATCAGTTCGAGCAAAATTTGCCGTTCTGCCAAGGGCAAGGATGTGGTGTCTGCCACGGTATCTGTGGCGCGGGCCAGCAGGTAGCCGATGGCCACAGGTGCCTGCAACAGACCGGGCAGTAGCCGGATGGACAAGTCAAATGAGCGCGATACGCCACGCAACAGTTGCCGGTGTTCTGGGCTCAAGCGCTGGTGTTTGGGATGCATGGTTTTGCGGCTGCGTGCATGGTCAATCCTTATTGTCGCTTGACAGTGAGCGCATCTTTGAATAGATTACTAACCAGTCAGTCATTATTATTTTCTGGATTTTTCATGTCTTATTTGAAATTACTCGCCGCTCGGCGAGTTTTGCATTGGTGCGTGCTCGGTGCCATTTTGAACACTATGGTAGCATGTTCCAAGACCGAGGCACCCGTGGAACCCTTGCGTTCGGTCAAGCTGCTGACGGTGGCTGGAGGGGATTTGAACCTGTCCGCCAATTATTCTGCAGAAGTGCGTGCCAGGGTGGAGTCGCGTCTGGGCTTTCAGGTCGCAGGCAAACTGGTGGAACGGTCTGCCGAGTTGGGGCAGCGCGTAGCGACTGGGCAATTGCTTGCCCGCATTGACGCGCAAGATTACCAATTGGCCGTGCAAGCGGCCTTGGCTCAGGTGAGCGCGGCGCAAAGCCAGCGCGATCTGGCCGCGGCTGAGTTCAAGCGTTTTGAAGCCTTGAAGGCGCAAAACTTCATCAGTGGTGCCGATCTGGAACGGCGCGAGACGACCCTCAAAGCGGCCGATGCCGCCTTGAGTCAGGCCAAGGCCCAGGCGCAGGCGCAGAGCAACCAAGCCGGCTACGCACGTTTGATGGCCAGCCATTCGGGCGTGATCACGGCCGTTGATGCCGAAGTGGGTCAAGTGGTTTCTGCCGGTCAGCCTGTGCTGCGTCTTGCGCACGATGGCCCCCGTGATGCGGTTTTTGCCGTTTCCGAGCAAATGGCCTTGAACCTCAAAATCGGCCAGACTATGCAAGCGACTTTGACCAGCACGGGACAGTCCTTCCAGGGCAAAGTCAGAGAGTTGGCTGCCAGCGCTGACCCGGTCACGCGCACTTTTGCTGTGAAGCTGGCACTGGGTGCTTCTGAGGGGCTGCCCTTGGGCGCCACCATCAACGTTCATGCAGACCGTTTGCCCGGCAGTCAGCCTGCGGTGATCAAGCTGCCCACCAGCGCATTGCGCCAAGAGGGCCAGGCCACGGTGGTGTGGGTGCTGGACGAAGCCAGTATGACGGTGAACACCCAAGTTGTTCAGGTGGGCCCGGTCGATGGCAACGAACTGGTGATCACTGCTGGCTTGAAGCCGGGTCAAAAGGTGGTGATTGCGGGGGTGCATGTTTTGTGGCCTGGCCAGAAAGTCACGGTCTACGGCGCTGCTGTCAGCGGCGTGGCACCAGCAGTGGCACCTGTCGCACCTGCACCTGCTGCACCTGCTGCATCTACAGCCCAACGGTGATCGCATGAGCAGCACCGAGAACACCCAATTCAACCTCTCGCGCTGGGCGCTGGAGCACCCGGCCCTGACCCGCTACCTGATGGTGGTGCTGATGGTGCTGGGCATGGCGTCTTATTTTCAGTTGGGGCAGGACGAAGACCCGCCTTTCACTTTTCGGGCGATGGTGGTGCGGGCCTATTGGCCGGGCGCAACGGCCGAGCAAGTGGCCGAGCAGGTGACCGACAAGCTGGAGCGCACGCTGCAAGAGGTGCCTTTTGCCGACAAGATCCGCAGCTATTCCAAGCCGGGCGAGGCGCAGATCATTTTCCAAATCAAGGACAACTCCAAGCCAGGCGATGTGCCCCAGGTTTGGTATGCGGTGCGCAAAAAGATCGGTGACATGCGCGGCAGTTTGCCGCCCGGCGTGGTGGGGCCGTTCTTCAATGACGAATTTGGCGATGTGTATGGCGTGATCTATTCCTTGAGTGGTCAGGGCTTCACGGCGGCCGAGGTCAAAATGCAGGCTGACAACCTGCGCCAGTCGCTCTTGCGCGTGCCTGATGTGGCCAAGGTCGAGCTGTTTGGGGCCCAGGACGAAAAAGTTTTTGTCGAAGTGTCGCAAAAGAAGCTGGCCCAAATGGGCTTGGACATGGGCGCGGTGTTGGCACAGCTGGGTCAGCAAAACGCGGTGGAATCAGCGGGCAGTTTGCAGTCGCCAGTCGATGTGGTGCAGGTGCGCGTGGCGGGGCAGTTCCAGAGCCTGGAGGCCTTGCAGGCCATGCCGATTCGCGGCGCTTCGGGGGCGCAAATACGTTTGTCAGACATCGCCGTTGTGACCCGAGGCTATGTGGACCCACCTTCTGTCAAGGTGCGCCATGATGGCCAGGAGGTGATCGCGCTGGGCGTGTCCATGGCCAAGGGCGGCGACATCATCGCTTTGGGCAAATCATTGCGCCAAACGGTGGCCAGCATCGAGGCCAGCTTGCCTGTGGGCATGATCCTGACGCAAGTACAAGACCAGCCGAGCGCGGTGTCCAATTCGGTCAACGAGTTCATCAAGGTCTTGATCGAGGCGGTGGTGATCGTGCTGGCCGTGAGCTTTTTGGCACTGGGTTTGCACAAACGGCCAGGCAACAACCCCTTCTGGCGACGTTGGACGCTGGACATCCGGCCCGGTCTGGTGGTGGGCATCACGATCCCCTTGGTGCTGGCGGTGACCTTTTTGGCCATGCATTACTTTGGCATTGGCTTGCACAAAATTTCGCTGGGTTCGCTCATCATTGCCCTGGGTTTGCTGGTGGACGACGCCATCATTGCGGTGGAGATGATGGTGCGCAAGATGGAAGAGGGTTACGACAAAGTGCGTGCCGCCACCTTTGCCTACGAGCTCACGGCGATGCCCATGCTCACAGGCACCTTGATCACAGCGGCGGGTTTCTTGCCGATCGGCATGGCCAAGTCCATGACGGGCGAATACACCTTTGCGATTTTCGCGGTCACCGTGGTGGCTTTGCTGGTCAGCTGGGTCGCGTCGGTTTACTTTGTGCCTTACTTGGGCGCTTTGCTGCTCAAGCCGCCTGTGCATGCTGTGTCGGCCGAGCACCTGGATTCGGCCGAGATGTTTGACACGCCGTTTTACCGCCACTTTCGCACCTGGGTGACCTGGTGCGTCACGCACCGCTGGAAGACGATTGGCATCACCGTGTTCTTGTTTGCCATGGGCATTGTCGGCATGGGCAAGGTGCAGCAGCAGTTCTTCCCGGACTCCAGTCGCCCTGAAATCATGGTCGACTTGTGGCTGCCCGAGGGTTCGCCCTTCAAGGCCAGCGAAGACATGGCCAAGCGGGTGGAGCAACGCTTGGCCCAGGAAGACGGCGTCAAGTCGGTCACGGCTTGGGTGGGTTCGGGCGTGCCCCGCTTTTACTTGCCGCTGGACCAGGTCTTTCCCCAGAGCAACGTGTCGCAGCTCATCGTGCTGCCTGATGATCTGAAAGCCCGCGAGGTGTTGCGCGCCAAGTTGCCCGCTTTGCTGGCGCAAGACTTCCCCGAGGTGCGTGGGCGAGTGAAGTTGCTGCCCAACGGCCCGCCCGTGCCTTACCCAGTGCAGTTTCGCGTGGTTGGGCCAGACCCCAAGGTTTTGCGTCTGAAGGCCGACGAGATCAAGGCCGAGATGCGCCAAAACACCAACACCCGGGGTGTGAACGACAACTGGAACGAGTCGGTCAAGTCGGTGCGGCTGGAGGTCGACCAGGCCAAAGCCCGTGCTTTGGGCGTGACCAGCCAGTCGATTGCGCAGGCCTCGCGCACCTTGCTCAGTGGCTCGAGCGTGGGCCAATTCCGCGAGGGCGACAAGCTGATCGACATCGTTTTGCGCCAACCCCTGGCCGAACGCGATGCCTTGTCCGATCTGCATCAAGCTTATGTCCCCACTGCATCTGGGCGATCCATTCCCTTGCTTCAGGTGGCCACCCCCGTGTTTGCTTGGGAGCCGGGTGTCATGTGGCGTGAAGGCCGTCAATACGCCATCACGGTGCAAGCTGATATTGCCGAGGGCTTGCAGGGGGCCACGGTCACGTCGCAATTGCTGCCAGCCCTGAAAAAGACCGAAGCCACATGGCAAGGGCAGGGCCTGAGTGGCTATCGCATTGAAGTGGCGGGCGCGGTGGAGGAAAGCTCCAAGGGCTCAGCCTCGATTGCGGCGGGTTTGCCGGTGATGCTGTTCATTACCTTTACCTTGCTGATGCTGCAGCTGCAAAGCTTCAGTCGCGCCATGCTGGTATTCCTGACCGGACCGCTGGGGATGGCTGGCGTCGCGGGGGCCTTGTTGGTGCTGAACAGGCCTTTCGGCTTTGTGGCTTTGCTGGGCGTGATCGCGCTCATGGGCATGATTCAGCGCAACTCAGTCATTCTGATTGACCAGATCGAGAAAGAGCGTGCTGCGGGCATGGCCCCTTGGCAGGCCATTGTGGAGTCGGCGGTTCGGCGGCTGCGGCCTATCGTGCTCACGGCCGCTGCCGCTGTTTTGGCCATGATTCCACTTTCGCGCAGTATCTTCTGGGGCCCGATGGCGGTCGCCATCATGGGCGGCTTGATTGTGGCTACCGCCTTGACGCTGCTGGCGCTGCCTGCCATGTACGCGGCCTGGTTCAGGATTCCGCGTCCAAATGACCCCCGTGCCTGAATTTGGCCAATCGAAGTGGCTAAAATAGAAAGTTGACCGATTTCAACCGGGCGGTCAGGGATGCCAAGCAGCCTCGGGCTGATTGACAAACCTGACGCCCTTTTTGTTTGGACCTGCGCGGGTGGCGAAATTGGTAGACGCACCAGGTTTAGGTCCTGACGGTGGCAACACTGTGCGGGTTCGAGTCCCGCCCCGCGCACCAACTGACTTTTGGCCAAGGTAAAGCCCTGGACAGAAGAGACATTCAATTAACCGAGAACGACGATGACTGTGACTGTTGAAACCCTTGAAAAGCTGGAACGCAAGATCACCCTGACTGTGCCCGTGACGGCCATCCAGAACGAAGTCGATGCGCGCCTGAAAAAAATGGCCCGTACGGTCAAGATGGACGGTTTCCGTCCAGGCAAAGTGCCCATGAATGTGGTGGCGCAGCGCTATGGTTACTCAGTCCAGTACGAAGTTTTGAATGACAAGGTGGGCGAAGCGTTTTCTTTGGCCGCCAACGAAGCCAAAGTGCGTGTGGCCGGTCAGCCGCGCATTTCTGAAAAAGAAGGCGCACCCGAAGGCGAGTTGAACTTCGAGGCTATTTTCGAGGTTTATCCTGAGGTCAAGTTGGGCAGCCTGGCCGACACCGAAGTGGAAAAACTCACCGCCGAAGTCAGCGATACCGCCATTGACAAAACCGTCGACATCCTGCGCAAGCAGCGCCGTACCTTTGCCCAACGTGCCCAAGACGCTGCAGCACAAGAGGGTGACCGTGCCACCATCGACTTCGAAGGCAAGATCGATGGCGAAGTTTTCTCAGGGGGCAAAGCCGCTGATTTCCAGTTCATTCTTGGCGACGGCCAAATGCTCAAGGAATTTGAAGCCGCGGTGCTCGGCATGAAATCTGGCGAAAGCAAGACTTTCCCAGTGGCATTTCCCGCTGATTACCACGGCCAAGATGTCGCTGGTAAAACGGCTGACTTTTTGGTCACTGTCAAAAAAATCGAAGCAGCCAACTTGCCTGATGTGAATGAGGCCTTGGCCAAGTCACTGGGCATTGCCGATGCGACCGTGGAAGGTCTTCGCGCCGATATCCGCAAAAACCTCGAGCGCGAGGTGAAGTCCCGCTTGTTGGCGCGCAACAAACAAGCTGCCATGGATGTTTTGGTGGCCAAGGCCGAGCTTGATTTGCCCCAGTCCATTGTTCAGTCCGAAATCGAACGCCTGAAAGAGGGCGCCCGTGCCGACCTGAAACAGCGCGGCATCAAGGACGCTGACAAGGCACCGATTCCAGACGATATCTTTCGCCCGCAAGCTGAGCAACGCGTTCGTCTGGGCCTGGTGGTGGCCGAAGTTGTTCGTGGCAACACCCTGCATGCCAAGCCTGAACAGATCAAGGCACACATCGAAGAGCTGGCCGCCAGCTACGAGCGTCCTGATGACGTGGTGCGCTGGTACAACAGTGACAACCAGCGTCTGGCCGAAGTCGAAGCGATGGTCATCGAGGGCAATGTGTCTGATTTCGTCCTGGCCCAGGCCAAAGTCGTCGAAAAAGCCATCACTTTTGAAGAACTGATGGGCCAACAAGCCTGATCGCTCTTTGATTCCCTTCAGAATGGGGCTTGTGCCGGGCTTGCAGTTCGGCGAACAAGCCCCATCTCATTGGGGGACTTGAAAATTTGGTTAAAGTCATCTTGAAATTCTTGGAGCAATGAATGAGCGTACTGGACATCACAAATTTGGGCATGGTGCCCATGGTCATCGAACAGTCGGGTCGAGGCGAACGCGCCTACGACATTTATTCGCGCTTGTTAAAAGAACGCGTGATTTTCATGGTGGGGCCGGTCAATGACCAGATGGCCAACCTGATCGTCGCCCAGTTGCTGTTTCTCGAGAGCGAAAACCCTGAGAAGGACATCTCGCTGTACATCAATTCCCCCGGTGGTTCTGTCAGCGCTGGCATGGCGATTTACGACACCATGAACTTCATCAAGCCTGATGTATCTACTTTGTGCAATGGCATGGCCGCCAGCATGGGCGCCTTTTTGTTGTCTGCCGGGGCCAAAGGCAAGCGTTTCTCGCTGCCCAATTCCAAGATCATGATTCACCAGCCCCTGGGCGGTGCACAGGGTCAAGCCACCGAAATCGAGATCGCTGCACGCGAGATCATCAAGACCCGAGCGCATCTGAACCGCATCTTGGCCGAGAATACCGGTCAGCCACTGGACAAGATCGAACTCGACACCGAGCGTGACTATTACCTGTCTGCCGCCGAGTCGAAAGATTATGGTTTGATTGATGAAGTGATCTCCAAACGGGCTTGAACTTGACCGGTTCATTCGTATCCCAGGCTGACGGCGTTTACCCTTGAAGGGTGAGCGCCGTTTTTCTTTCGTTATCATTGTTGAATTCCGGATACCAAGGCGACTTTTATGGCCGATAAAAAAGGCTCAACTTCTGAGAAAAACCTGTTTTGCTCTTTTTGCGGAAAGAGCCAGCACGAGGTTAAAAAACTGATTGCAGGCCCATCGGTTTTCATCTGCGATGAATGCATTGATTTGTGCAATGACATCGTGCGCGATGAACTGGCCACCACCAACCTGACCGAGGGCGCCAAAGAAGGCCTGCCGACCCCGTTGGACATCAAGACCAACCTTGACAACTATGTGATTGGCCAGGAGAAGGCAAAGCGCAGCCTGGCGGTGGCGGTGTACAACCATTACAAGCGCCTCAAGCACAAAGAGGGTGCCAAGAAAGATGACGTTGAGCTGGCCAAAAGCAACATCTTGCTGATTGGCCCCACGGGCTCCGGCAAGACCTTGCTGGCTCAGACCATGGCACGCATGCTTGACGTGCCCTTTGTGATGGCCGATGCCACCACCCTGACCGAGGCCGGTTATGTGGGTGAAGACGTTGAAAACATCGTCGCTAAGCTGCTGCAAACCTGCAATTACGATGTTGAGCGAGCGCAACGCGGCATTGTCTACATCGACGAGATTGACAAGATCACTCGCAAGTCGGACAACCCTTCAATCACCCGTGATGTGTCGGGTGAAGGCGTTCAGCAGGCTTTGCTCAAATTGGTTGAAGGCACGATGGCCAGCGTGCCCCCTCAGGGTGGCCGCAAGCATCCCAACCAAGACTTTTTGCAGATCGATACGACCAACATACTTTTCATCTGCGGTGGCGCCTTTGCCGGGCTCGAAAAAGTCATTGAAAACCGCACTGAATCCGGCGGTATCGGCTTTGGTGCCACGGTGAAAAGTAAAAAACAACGCTCCTTGACCGAGGTTTTTACTGAAGTCGAGCCTGAAGATTTGATCAAGTTTGGGCTCATTCCCGAACTTGTTGGCCGCTTGCCCGTTGTGGCGACCTTGGCCGAATTGACCGAAGACGCCTTGGTGCAAATCCTGACCGAGCCCAAAAATGCGGTGGTGAAGCAGTTCACCAAACTTTTGGCCATGGAAGGCGTCGAACTCGAGGTCCGACCCAATGCACTGAGCGCTATCGCACGCAAGGCACTCGCCCGTAAAACGGGTGCCCGTGGTTTGCGCTCTATCATGGAGCAAGCCTTGATCGACACAATGTTCGAATTACCCAATGCGGTCAATGTTGAGAAAGTGGTGGTGGACGAGTCCGTCATCGACGACAACAAACCACCGCTGCTGGTTTACCGCGAGTCGGCCAAACAGGCTTGACCCACATGGCGGATGCCTTGGTGGATGCCTTTCCTGACGGATGGGTTGAAATTGAAGCAATCGCAGCCATGTGAAGCTGAATTCAATTGAGGGATACACCATGTCTGGACACACACCTTTGCCGCCCACCCCGATCGAACTGCCCATGTTGCCTTTGCGCGACGTGGTGGTGTTCCCTCACATGGTGATTCCCTTGTTTGTGGGTCGCCCCAAAAGCATCAAAGCGCTGGAGTCGGCCATGGCTGCCGAGCGCCGCATCATGTTGGTGGCCCAAAAGACCGCTGCCAAAGACGAGCCTGCCATTGACGACATGTTCGATGTGGGTTGCGTATCCACCATCTTGCAAATGCTCAAACTGCCGGATGGCACGGTCAAGGTGCTGGTCGAGGGTCAGCAGCGCGCCTTGGTGAAGTCCATTGTGGATGGCGAGGTTCACTTTGTGGCCACAGTCACCCCGGTGGATCCCGTGGCCGAACAAGCCGAACCCAGCAGCGAAATCGAAGCCCTGCGCCGTGCCGTCATGCAACAGTTTGACCAATACGTCAAACTCAACAAGAAAATCCCCCCCGAAATCCTGACATCGATCTCCAGCATCGATGACGCGGGCCGTCTGGCCGACACCATTGCCGCGCACCTTCCCCTCAAACTCGAGAACAAGCAGCAGGTGCTGGACTTGGCCAGCATCAAGTTGCGCTTGGAAAACCTGTTTTCCCAACTTGAACACGAAGTCGATATTCTGAATGTGGACAAGCGCATTCGTGGGCGCGTCAAGCGTCAGATGGAGAAGAATCAGCGCGATTTTTACCTCAATGAGCAAGTCAAGGCCATCCAGAAAGAACTGGGCGAGGGCGAGGACGGTGCCGATATTGAGGAAATAGAAAAGAAAATCAAAGCGGCCAAAATGTCCGTCGAAGCCCGCAAAAAGGCAGACGGGGAGCTGAAAAAGCTGAAACTGATGTCCCCGATGTCGGCCGAAGCTTCGGTGGTGCGCAATTATCTGGACGTGCTTGTCGGGCTGCCTTGGGGCAAAAAAACCAAGCTCAAGCACGACCTGACCAATGCCGAAGAGGTGTTGAATCAAGACCACTACGGCTTGGACAAAGTCAAAGACCGAATTCTTGAATACCTTGCAGTTCAACAACGCGTGGACAAGGTTAAGGCGCCTATCTTGTGCCTGGTGGGCCCACCCGGTGTGGGCAAGACCTCGTTGGGTCAATCGATTGCCAAGGCCACGGGGCGCAAATACGTGCGCATGGCCCTGGGTGGCATGCGCGACGAGGCCGAAATCCGAGGCCACCGCCGCACTTACATTGGCGCATTGCCCGGCAAAGTGCTGCAAAACCTGAACAAGGTCGGCACCAAGAACCCCCTGTTTCTGCTCGATGAGATCGACAAACTGGGCACAGACTTCCGAGGTGATCCTTCCAGTGCGCTGCTTGAGGTGCTTGACCCTGAGCAAAACCACACCTTTGTCGACCACTACGTCGAGGTCGACTTTGACCTGAGCGATGTGATGTTTGTGGCGACCTCGAACTCGATGAATATCCCATCGGCCCTCTTGGACCGGATGGAAGTGATTCGTCTGTCGGGTTACACCGAAGATGAAAAGACCAACATCGCCATGAAGTACTTGTTGCCCAAACAGTTGGCCAACAACGGCGTCAAGGAATCCGAGTTGAAAGTGACCGAAGAGGCTGTTCGCGATGTGGTGCGTTACTACACGCGTGAAGCTGGCGTCCGTTCACTCGAACGCGAACTCGGTAAGATTTGTCGCAAAGTCGTCAAGGCACTGCTGCTCAAGCAAATGAAGCCCCAGGTCCAGGTGACGGAGGACAACCTGAACGAGTTTTTGGGTGTTCGGAAATACACCTATGGCCGCGCTGAGCAAAAGAACCAGGTCGGTCAGGTGGTGGGCTTGGCATGGACCGAGGTGGGCGGTGATTTGCTGACCATCGAAGCCGCCCTGATGCCCGGTAAAGGTGTCATCACCCGCACGGGTTCATTGGGCGATGTGATGAAAGAATCCGTTGAAGCCGCACGCACTGTGGTGCGCAGCCGTTCCCGCCTTCTGGGGATCAAGGACGAGGTTTTTGAGAAGAAAGACCTGCACATCCATGTGCCCGATGGCGCGACGCCCAAAGACGGTCCCAGTGCGGGCGCCGCCATGACCACATCGATGGTCTCGGCCATGACGGGCATTCCTGTGCGTGCAGATGTCGCCATGACCGGCGAAATCACCTTGCGCGGTGAAGTGACGGCCATTGGTGGCTTGAAGGAAAAACTGCTGGCAGCTTTGCGCGGTGGCATCAAGACGGTGTTGATCCCTGAGGACAACGTGAAAGACCTGCAAGACATTCCCGAGAATGTTAAAAACGGTCTCGAGATCGTGCCCGTTAAATGGATTGACCAAGTGCTCGACATCGCATTGGAAGCCAAGCCCGTGCCATTGAGTGATGAAGAGGTTGCTGCTGCGGCATTGCCCGCCGTACCTGCCACGGTGAAAGCCGAGGCGGTTAAACATTGAAGCAAAATTTTTGCGTCGAAGCCAAAGTCGCCCTGAATTTGCTTTAGAATTCAGGCTCTTCAGCAAACCGGTTGTGATGACCGGGTTGCCTGAAATGCGGGAATAGCTCAGTTGGTAGAGCGCAACCTTGCCAAGGTTGAGGTCGCGAGTTCGAATCTCGTTTCCCGCTCCAAACACGGAAAGAAGTGCCAACATCTTTCATAAAAAAGGGAAGCTCTTGCTTCCCTTTTTTGCTTTCTGCCCATGCTGCACCTGACGTCTAGCGCGCAACTTGCAAACTTCGCAAGGCCGTTTCACGCCGTGAATGGAAATGGCTTGGGATCGCTTCGAAACCATTGTGTTTTGATTTCGGTTCTTCATGAAAAATACCCACGGCCAATGTACAATGCTGACTTGTTTTTGCGGGAATAGCTCAGTTGGTAGAGCGCAACCTTGCCAAGGTTGAGGTCGCGAGTTCGAATCTCGTTTCCCGCTCCAAATACGCAAAGGTGTCACAACACCTTTCAGCAAAAAGGAAAGTAGTTACTTTCCCATTTTTTTCACCATCAACCTGATTTTGGCGCGATAGCAAAGCGGTTATGCAACGGATTGCAAATCCGTCTAGCCCAGTTCGACTCTGGGTCGCGCCTCCAAAACAATGCCTGTACTTGTCCGCAAGTATGGGCATTTTTTTCGCTAGCACACTTTGCACACTCGCCACACACTTTTGACGCTCTCGAACACTTGCGGCAGGGCTATGCAATGCGCCCCAATTTGTTCAACCGTGCTGGCAGGGTAACGGCGTGAAGCAGACACAGGTGACATACCCAGTACCTGAGTCCACCACATGCCACCAACTACACCTAGCGTCGTTTAAAACGACAATCAACGCACTACCAAGCGTGGAGTCACCAATCCATACGCTGCGGGATGGTGAAGTGGTGATTTATAAGCGCGAACGCAGCAGGGTGTGGCAGTGCAAGTACAAATTATTTACGGGCACTTGGGTGCGTGTCAGCACTCGCAAGACCAATCTAGACTATGCGGCTCAGGTGGCGTGTGACTTGTATGACGAAGCAAGGTACAGGGAGCGAATGGGTTTGGCACCCATCCAAAAGACCTTTGCTGAAATTGCACGCATTACCGTTGAAGAACTGCAACGTGATTTGGCAGCTGGCACGGGCAAGAAAATCTATGTGGACTATTGCCAAATCATCAACAAGTACTTTGTGCCCTTTTTCGGCGAACGCCATTTGCAAAACATCAAACACGACAATATCGCGGAGTTTGAACGCTGGCGCAACGAAAAGATGCAGCGCAAGCCTAAAAGCAGTACGTTGATGAACTTCGCCAGTGCGTTCAATCGCGTGTGTACCACTGCCATTCAGCGCGGCTGGGTAAGCGAGCGAGTACCCCTGCCCAAGTTGTCACGCAAGGGCGAGAAGGGTGAAGTACGACCTGCTTTTGATGCAGGCGAGATTGCCACGCTGCGTGCGTTTATGCCCACGTGGGAAACACTGGGTAGCTACGACTTTGACAAGTTACAGCGTCCCTTGCTTTGTGACTACGTGGAGTTCCTGCTGCTTACAGGCATGCGGCACGGCACTGAGGCTATGAATGTGGAATGGCGGCATTGTGAGTGGTATGAGTACGACCGAGTGAGGTACTTGCGTGTGCGGGTCAGCGGCAAGACTGGCGAACGATATTTGATTGCCAAGCACGAAGCTGTAGCTGTGTTGCGTCGATTGCACGGCAGACAGAAGGATGTTTGCGGCTCGGACTTTGATAGGGTGCTGGGTCATAGCGGCAAGTACATCTTCCGCAATGCTATTGGCATGCGTCCCCGCACCTTCAACGGCATGTTTGAAAAGCTGATGCGTGAAAGTGGTTTGGCACTCAATGGGGCAGGGCAGAAGCGCACCTTGTACAGCCTTCGCCACACCTATGCCACTACAGAGCTGTTGACTGGCACTGACATACACACGCTCAGCAAGCAGATGGGCAATAGTGCAGCAATGATTGAGCGGCACTACTCAAAGTTGACGGCAACGATGGCGGCGGACAGGTTGGCTTGAGAAATAAAGGGGTTGATTATTGTTTTTAGGTGTGATGGAATGTTAGGCAGAGAACAGTACATACAGCACAACAGATGAAAACAGCATACAAACACGTACTTACCGCAACATTTCTTTCGCTGCTCGTGGCTTGTGGCGGCGGTGGCGGTGGTGATACGACAGGTAGTGGCGGCACAACTGGTGGCGGCACAACAATTAGCAGTGATCCTGCTGCCAACGTAGTCACGACATTTGCTAGCGGTTTTAGTCGCCCTAAAGGTGTTGCTGTTGATTCAAACGGCAACGTCTATGTATCTGACTCTGTGAACCACACAATTAA
>NZ_JBIKHV010000139.1:0-4724 GCF_044361985.1 Limnohabitans sp.
GCGACGAGCGACTGGGGGAGGCGGCTTTGCCATCGCTGGCCTTGGTGCTGGTGGGTTTGATCCCGGTGATCTTGCTCAGCCGGACCTTGCGTCAACCGGCATCCTGAACGCCTGCCGTGGTGGCAGGGTGCAGCCAACAAAGCGGGTGCGAATTCAGTCCGACTTTTTGTTGTACAGCGATTGCTCTTCGATGATCTGTCGGACGATGGCCTGAGCATGGTCTTCGGTGAGGCTGAATTCACGGCGCAAGTGTTCGATGGTTCGCCGTTGCTGGGCGCGTACGTGCCCGTCTTTGAGGACTTCTTCCACCTCGGTGGTGAATTCAATTTCTTGAGTCCGCACGCGCGTGGCAAACGCCGAAGCCACAATGCCGGTCAGCAAGGCCACCGTGAAAACCCCCGACAGCGCGGTGATGGCCCCGATCACTTTTCCCCAGACCGATATCGGCGTGACATCGCCGTAGCCCACGGTGGTGATGGTGATGATGGACCACCACATGGCATCCGGTATGGTGCCGAATTTGTCGGGCTGCAAGTCGTGCTCGGCAAAATACATCAGGCATGAGGTGATGAGGATCGACAAAGCCAGCAGGTAAAGCGCTGAGATGAAGGCGTCTCTTTCTGCGTAAATGGAGGCAATCAGGTCCTCCAGCGCCGTGGAGTAATGCGACAACTTCAAAATGCGCATGACCCGGATGACACGCAAAAAGCGCAAATCCAGTCCTGGCACCAAGGACTGCAAAAAGAAGGGCAAGATCGCCAGCAAGTCCACCAAGCCGTGAAAGCTCAACATGTAGCCCAGGCGGCGGCGATTTGCGCTGGCCTGTGCGGGTCTTTTCATTTCTGCAGCCGTCCAGATCCGCAGCAGGTACTCCACACTGAAAAACAACACCGAAAAGGCGTCAAACAGTGCCAAAGCCTGGCCGTATTGCCGCTCGATCGAAGGCACTGATTCCAGCACCACGGCCACGATGTTGAACAAGACCACCAAGGTCAGCACCCATGAAAAAACCCAGGCGGTTTTCTTGTCTTTGTGGCTTTTGAGTTCGAGGATCAGGAACAGCCGGTGTCGGAGTGGATGGTGTGCATTCATGGCCACATCTTAGACAGGACTGGCGGGTCAGCTTTTACATTTTCCCGGTCTTGAGGTAGCGGCTGTGCCAGCTCAGCGACTCGTCCAGCAGGTGCGGCGTGTGCTTGCCCGCACCGCCGTACCAGGCTCGTTCCATGTAGTCCAGCAATTGCGGGCGAAACGAAGGGTGAGCGCAACGCGCCACGATTTGCCTGGCCCGTTGCGTCGGAGCCAAGCCGCGCAGGTCGGCCAGGCCCTGCTCGGTCACGATGACCTGCACATCGTGCTCGGTGTGGTCGTGGTGCGACACCATGGGCACGATGCAAGAAATCGTGCCGCCCTTGGCCACCGAGGGGCTCATGAAAAAAGACAGGTAGGCATTGCGCGCAAAGTCGCCCGATCCGCCGATGCCGTTCATGATGCTGGAGCCCATGATGTGGGTGGAATTGATGTTGCCGTAAATGTCGGCTTCGATCATGGCGTTCATGGCGATCACGCCGAGGCGTCGAACCAGCTCCGGGTGGTTGCTGATCTCTTGCGGGCGCAGCAAAATTCGCTGCCGATAAAAATCAATGTTGCCGTTGAACTCGGCCGCAGCCTCCGGGCTGAGCGACAAGGCAGTGGCCGATGCAAAAGCCAGCTTGCCCGAACGCAGCATCTCCAGCATGCCGTCTTGCAAAACTTCGGTGTACGCGCTCAGGTTTTCAAACGGGCCTTGGTTGAGTCCGGCCAGCACCGCGTTGGCGGTATTGCCCACGCCCGATTGGAGCGGTAACAATGATTTGGGCAGTCGGCCGGCTTTCACTTCGTGCATCAAAAAGTCCACGATGTGCGCGGCGATTTTGGACGACACCTCGCTGGGTGCTTCAAATGCCGAATTTCGGTCAGGCTGGTCGGTGACCACTACGGCGATCACTTTGGCGGGGTCGCACTGGAGGTAAGGCTCTCCGATGCGGTCACTGGCCCTGACCAGCGGGATGGGCAGGCGGTGCGGCGGCAAATGTGTGCCTTCGTAGATGTCGTGCATGCCCTCCAGCGCCGGGTTCTGGTGCAGGTTGACTTCCAGAATGATCTTGTCGGCCTGGTCCAGCCAGGTCTTGTTGTTGCCCACCGAGGTGGAAGGAATCAATCGGCCATCGGGCAAGATGCCCACCACCTCGACTACGGCCACATCCAGTTTGCCCAGAAAGCCAAACCAGGCCGCTTGTGCCACATGCGACAGGTGCATGTCGGTGTAGAGCATTTGCCCGGCGTTGATCAGCTTGCGGCAGGTGGGGTCTGACTGGTAGGGCAGCCGCATCTCGATGCCCTGTGCCTGGGCCAGCGCACCGTCCAGCTCCGGAGCGGTGGAGGCGCCGGTCCACAAACCAATGCGCGCATCCGTTTGACCGACTGCATGCAGGGCGGCCAGCCTGGCGGCCAGCGCTTGTGGCACCGCTTTGGGGTAACCAGCCCCGGTGAAACCGCTCATGCCCACGTTGGTGCCGACCGGAATCAAGGCGGCGGCCTGTTCGGCGGTCATGACCATGGCATGCAATGTGGCGTTCTGGATGCGGGCGGCGAGTGGCATGGGGCAGTTTTCAGGCGGAAAACCTGCCAATATGCCCCGCTGCATCGGTCTTGTCTTTGCGCCAGAACATCCCGGGGCATTATTTTCCACCGATCGAATCCATCAGCGTTTTCCAATATATTGGGGTCCAGTTCACGCCAGTTCAATGCATTCACAAGGACGGTTTTTATGCACAAGCCCGACCCGACAGCTGTCAAACCCTTGGTCCACGGCATTTTTGACCCCAGCACCTGGACGGTGACCTATGTGGTCCATGCCCAAGACAGCCATGCCTGCGCCATCATCGATTCGGTGCTCGACTACGACCCCAAGTCGGGCCGCACCAGTACGTCCTCTGCAGACAAAGTGGTGGACTATGTGCTGGACCACGGCCTGCAGGTGGCCTGGATTTTGGAAACCCACGCCCACGCCGACCACCTGAGCGCTGCCCCCTACCTGAAAGCCCGATTGGGTGGCAAAACGGCGATTGGCGCCAACATCACGGCGGTGCAAAAAGTCTTCAAGGGCATCTTCAATCTGGAGCCAGACTTTGCGCTCGATGGCCGCCAGTTTGACCATTTGATCGCCGATGGTGAAAGTCTGGATTTGGGCAGCTTGCGCATCCAGACCTTGTCAGTGCCTGGCCATACCCCGGCTTGCATGGCCTACCAGGTCGGGGACGCGGTCTTTGTGGGCGACACCTTGTTCATGCCCGATGTCGGCTCGGCACGTTGTGATTTTCCGGGCGGCGATGCGGCAAGCCTGTATGCCTCGGTGCACAAAATTTTGAGTCTGCCGCCCGAAACGCGCTTGTACATGTGCCACGACTACCCGCCCGAGGGCCGCCCTGTTCAATTTGAGAGCACGGTCGCTGAGCAGCGCAGCGCCAATATCCACCTGAAAGACGGTATCAGCGAGGCAGACTTTGTGCGCATGCGCACCACCCGGGATGCGACTTTGGCCATGCCGGTACTGATCTTGCCGGCAGTGCAGATCAATATCCGGGCAGGCGAGCTGCCACCGCCTGAGGCCAATGGCGTGGCTTATGTGAAGATTCCCCTGAACGTACTTTGAGCACACCCGGCAGCGGCTTGCTGAAAACAACGACAACCCAACACGACCCAAGGTCAGGTGGTTCAGCGCACCGACCCGCCAGCCCCGTCAATTTAGGCTGGAATGCGTCAGGACAGTGATGTGAACGCAGCGCGGCGTTCGGCGGTCTTTTCCATCTGACGGGCGATGTTGCCGCAGACCAGGTCGCACAGCTCAAAGATCGATGGATCTGCGATCCGGTAGTAGGCACTGGTGCCGCGGCTTTGCCGCTCGACCAGCCCGTGCTGGGTCATCAAGGCCAGGTGCCGAGACACGTTGGCCGCTGTGAAGCCGCACATCTGGGCCAGTTCGCCCACATTGCGTTCGCCAGATCGCAGGATGTTGAGAATTTGCAACCGCGTGGGCTCAGCCAGTGCCTGGAAATAGGAAGCGACCTCTGCCAATGCGTCATCGGGTAATTGCTTCATAAGCGTGCTGTCCTTGGGGTTTGGGTTGGCATTCAGAAAATGGGTTTCAGCCAATGGCGTGAATTTATTGTATCATTCGTTAATCAATCAGTTAAATAAGCAAATAACGAAGTTAGGTAAGAAAAATGACAATGCGAAGATCCCTGCTGGCCCTGGCCACTTTGGCATCATTTTCAATCCATTCATTTGCCGTGGCTGCTGATGTGGCACCTTTGAAGGTGATCACGGTGCAGCTTGGGGGCATGGCTCAGGGAGAAAGCAGCCTAGACGCCGTGGTGGAGGCTGTGCGCCAAACCACCTTGTCCACCCAAGTGGCGGGCGCGGTGGTGGCCTTGCATGTGAAAGCGGGTGATCGCGTCAAGTCAGGGCAAGAACTCTTGCGCATTGACGCCCGCGCGGCACAACAAAACGTGGTCGGCTCCAGCGCACAGGTCGATGCAGCGCAAGCCAACCTGGTGGTGGCCAGCAAGGAGTTGGAGCGTCAAAAGCAATTGCTGCAAAAGCAATACATCAGCCAGGCCGCATTTGATCGCGCACAAGCCCAATGGGATGCGGCCAAGTCGCAGGTGAAGGCTTTGCAAGCG
>NZ_JBIKHV010000012.1:0-59405 GCF_044361985.1 Limnohabitans sp.
CACCTCAAAAGCCAGACCAAAGGCCAGGAACATGGACAACACAAAGCTCAAATACGCCTCGATGTCAGGTGCGGCGGTGATGCTTTTGGGCGCAAAGCTCTGAATGAAGCTGAACACCTGACCGAACACAAAAAAGTAACAGAAAGCCACGCCAATGAAAAACAGCAAAGTGCTGGACACCACCAGAGGCATCACCAGTTTCTTCTCGTGGGCGTAAAGGCCTGGCGCAATGAAGGCCCACACCTGGTAAAGCACCACGGGCAGTGCGATCAGGAATGCGGCCATCAGCAAAATTTTGAGGGGCACCATGAAAGGCGAGATGACCGAGGTGGCGATCAGCGTTGCCCCTTTGGGCAAATGCACCACCAATGGCGCAGCCAAAATGTCGTAGAGATTGCCGGGCCCTGGGTAAATCGCCAAGGCAGCCGCGGCAACAGCTACCGCAGCGACGGCCCACATCAACCTGTCTCGCAACTCGATCAAATGCGCCACAAAAGGTTGCTCTGAACCTTTGAGTTCGTCGTCGGGCTGGGAAGGGGTTTCAGACATTGGATGGGTCAGTCAAACGGGCGCGCAACAATCGCGCCAAAGTCAAAAGGAATTGAGAGGCTTGGGCCGGTAACGGGCAACGCGGGCAGCACCCGACAAGGCTTTGGTGCGAACCCCGGAACGGGCTTTGTACCACTGAGGCATTGCACCGCGCTTCAGACGCCAGTTTTTGGCAGGGCGGACGTAATAAGGTGGCGGTGGCTCAAGGGCAGGCAAATCAGTGCCCAACCCCGCCGTCGTGTCTGCCCAGTCTTTTTCAAAATCAGAGGCCGTGGTTTGAACCGACTGCTCAACATCTCGAGCCGCCGTCTCCATGGTCTCTTTCATTTTTTTGAGTTCTTCCAGGTCCATGGACCGGTTGACCTCGGCTTTGACATCGGCCACATAGCGCTGGGCTTTGCCCAGTAAAGCGCCCAGCGTACGCGCCACTTTGGGCAGCTTTTCGGGACCGATGACAATCAGCGCCACCACCCCGATCAGCGCCATTTTGGAAAAACTTAAATCCAGCACAATGAAGCGTTCAGTCGTTCAAAAGATCAAGACTTCGTCTTGGCTTCGACGTCAATGGTGGTTTTTTCAGCTTGTGAAGGTGTAGAGGCCGTCACCTGACCTGCAACGGGCGCTGCCTCATCGCCTTTAGTGCCGCCCTCTTTCATGCCATCCTTAAAGCCTTTGACGGCTCCACCCAAGTCAGAACCCATATTTTTGAGCTTTTTGGTGCCGAACACCATGATCACAATCAACAGCACGATCAACCAATGCCAGATGGAAAAAGTACCCATGAAAATCTCCTGTTAATGCTCGGATTCTAAGGGGATCGACCCCCCTCTGAGGTTCGGCCCTGATGAATGAAGGATTTGAGGGACAAAGCCCTGATTTCAAGCCCGCATCAGGCCCGCAACCAAGGACGCGGACCCCCCATGACATGCATGTGCAAGTGGTGCACTTCTTGTCCGCCCTCGCTGCCGTTGTTGACCACAATGCGAAAACCGCCTTCCGGGTAAGGGGTGCAACCCTCTTGCAAGGCCAATTTGGGGGCCAAAGTCATCATATGCCCCATCAAGGCCGCATGCTCGGGCGCCAGTTGCGCCATCGAGGGGATGTGCAACTTGGGAATGATCAGAAAATGGACCGGTGCCCAAGGGGCAATGTCATGGAAGGCGAACACATGGTCGTCTTCATGGACTTTGCGCGAAGGGATCTTGCCCGCGATGATTTTGCAAAAAAGGCAGTGGTCGTCGGTCATGGTGAAATCAGGTAAAAAAATCAGCAGGCTTCAGTCCGTCACGGGGCGTTGCCCGTTCAGGCGCACCATGCCCAACACGATGCGGTACAAAAACCAGATGGAGATGGCCACCCAGGCCAGCCATCCAGGAAAAACAAAGAAAAACCACAAGGGCAAAGTCAGCAGATAGAGCAAGCCCGCCCACAGCACGGTACGAATGCGAAAACCAAAATGCGTGGCCTCCCAGCCGCGCGCATCGCCTTTTTTGACCAGATCAATGACCAGCGCGACCACCAACAAAGCCGGGCCCATTTGCGCCCCGGGGACGATGGCGCTGACGGCCACCAGCAGGTGCAGGATGTAGCTTACCCAGCTGATGGTCTGGGTGCTGTCGTCCAGGGGTTGGTCGTTCATGGCTTATTCGCCCAGGCGCTCGCGTTCGGTGGCTTTGCGCAAGGCTTTTTCTTCGAGCCCGCTCAGGCCTTCACGACGGGCCAGTTCATTGACCACGTCAGCGGGTTTGAGGCCATAGTGCGCCAGGGCGATCATGCTGTGGAACCACAGATCGGCCACTTCATAGACCAGCTTGGAGGCATCGCCCCCATGGTCGACATCTTTCGCGGCCATCACGGTTTCGGTCGCTTCTTCGCCGATTTTTTTCAAAAATGCATCAGGGCCTTTGTGCAAAAGGCGCGCCACATAGCTTTTCTCGGGGTCGCCGCCATTCGCCACTTTGCGGGTTTCGATGATGGCCGCAAGCCGTGCCAGCGTGTCGTCGGTGCTCGGGGCCAAGGTGGGATTAGGGCTCATGGCAGTCATTTGTATATGGTTTCGGGGTCCTTCAGGACCGGTTCGATCGCTTGCCAGCCTTCTGGCTGCAGACTCTGAAAAAAGCAACTGTGGCGGCCCGTGTGGCAGGCAATGCCCGGCTCGTGGCCCAATTGCGTCACCTTGAGCAGCACCACATCGTTGTCGCAATCGGTGCGGATGTCGTGCACCGTCTGCACATGGCCCGACTCTTCGCCCTTGAACCAGAGCTTGTTGCGCGATCGACTGAAATACACCGCGCGCTTGAGCTCGGCCGTTTTTTGCAGGGCCTCACGGTTCATCCAGGCGAACATCAACACATCGCCGCTGTCTTTTTCCTGAGCGATGACCGGCACCAGGCCTTGGTCATCCCATTTAATTGTGTCGAGCCAGTTCGTGTTCACAGTCGCACCGGTATGCCACGTTCGCGCATGCGCGCTTTGGCTTGTTGCACAGTGTATTCACCATAATGGAAAATGCTGGCGGCCAGCACGGCGTCGGCCCCACCCAAGCTCACGCCGTCGGCCAAGTGGTCGAGGTTGCCCACGCCACCCGAAGCGATCACGGGCACGCTGACCGCCTCGCTCACGGCGCGGGTCAGCTGCAGGTCAAATCCGCTTTTGGTGCCGTCGCGGTCCATGCTGGTGAGCAGTATTTCACCCGCACCGTACTCGGCCATTTGGGTGGCCCAGGCCACGGCGTCCAGGCCGACGTTCTTGCGGCCGCCGTGGCTGTATACGTCCCAGCCGGGGCCCATGGGCAAACCATGCGCGCCGATGCGCTGTTCGTCCTCTGCGCTGCGGCGTTTGGCGTCGATGGCCACCACGATGCACTGCGCGCCATATTTGGCCGAGGCATCGCGGATCACCTGTGGGTTGCTGATCGCAGCCGAGTTGAAGCTGGTTTTGTCAGCCCCGGCATTGAGCAAGCGGCGCACGTCTTCAACGGTGCGCACACCGCCACCCACGGTGAGCGGAATGAAGACCTGGCTGGCCACGGCTTCGATGATGTGCAAGATCACGTCGCGGCCGTCGCTGGTCGCTGTGATGTCCAGAAAAGTCAATTCGTCGGCGCCCTGCTCGTTGTAGCGGGCAGCGATTTCGACCGGGTCTCCGGCATCGCGCAGTTCGACAAAGTTGACGCCCTTGACCACGCGACCACCGGTCACGTCAAGGCAAGGAATGATGCGTTTGGCAAGCATGGAAAAATCGTTGTGCGTTGAAATTTGGTGAAAGCGTTGTGAAAGCATACGCGACAAGTACGCACCTTACACCACGGACAGGCGCTGTCCGCCCTGCCAAAAATCACCTGCTTGCAACCGAACAGGCTCGAACACCTGCGCGGCTTCGACACACAGCATGTGCTGCCAAGCTTCTGCAGGCATGTCGACAAGCGTTGAACATTTCGCAGCCCCCGGATTCCAGACGACGGTCTGGGCCCAGGCCTGGTCTTGCTGGATGGAAAGCCTGTGCGGGCCGTCGTGCAATACATAGCCCGCATCGGAGGCGGCATAGACACGGTCAAATTCACCCACGAAGCGCAATTCGGGTGCCCCTGAGGCGTGACGGTCTGTCACTGCATCCCATTCGGCGTGACCGCCCAGCCCCAGCAAGCGGGTCTGGGCCAAATCACTGACGGAGAAATAGGTGTGCAGTGCGCCAGTAAAGCAAAGCGGTTTGCTGTCGGTATTACGCACCACCAATTGCACTTGCAAGTCACCCGGTGTCAAGTCAATCAACAAAAGGGCTTCAAAGGCCTGCCCCCACCACTGGCGCGTACTGACGCTGTCACTCAAACGCAGTGCCAGGTGCGCCTGGTCGGCCGCCAGCCGGACAGGCTGGGTTGTCCAGCAAAGATGGCGCGCAAAGCCGTGCTTGGGCAGGTCACCGCGCTGGTTAAATTGGGGAAAGCAAACCGGAATACCGCCCCGGATGGCAGCATGGCCGTCCATCACACTTTGAGGACTCAGGTAAAGGCGCTCACGCCCCCCAGCCAGCCAGGACAACACATGCGCACCGTGGTGGGCCACGACCACACGATCACCACAAGGCAATAGCAATTCGGTGGCGGGCAGTCCTGCAAAGTCAAGCTCACGGCTGGTGGCGCCCGTGCTCATGTTCAGCCGTTAAGCTCATCGGCACGTTGCTGGGCCAGCGCAAAGTCAAGATCGCCCGAATACACGGCACGGCCACAGATCACACCTTCCACACCTTCGTCTTGCACGGCGCACAGTTGCTCGATGTCGGTCATGTTGGACAGGCCGCCCGAAGCGATGACGGGAATGGTGAGGGCTTGCGCCAGCTTGACGGTGGCGTCAATGTTGATACCGCTGAGCATGCCGTCACGACCGATGTCGGTGTAGATGATGGACTCGACGCCCCAGTCCTCGAACTTCTTGGCGAGATCCACCACCTCGTGACCTGTCAGCTTGCTCCAACCATCGGTGGCAACCTTGCCATCCTTGGCGTCCAGCCCGACGATGATGTGACCGCCAAACGCAGTGCAAGCGTCTTTCAAAAAGCCGGGGTTTTTCACGGCCGCCGTGCCAATGATGACGTAGCGCAAGCCGCTGTCAATGTATTTTTCAATCGTATCCAAGTCACGAATGCCGCCACCCAGCTGCACCGGGATGTCGTCGCCCACCGCCTTGAGGATGGATTTGATGGCGCTGAAATTTTGTGGCTTGCCAGCGAATGCACCGTTCAGATCGACCAGGTGCAAGCGTCGGGCGCCTTTTTCGAGCCAGCTGCGGGCCATGGCAGCGGGGTCTTCCCCAAAAGTCGTGGCTTGGTCCATATCGCCTTGCTTGAGGCGAACGCAGTGGCCGTCTTTGAGGTCAATAGCGGGGATCAGAATCATGGCAAATTAACAGCAGGTGAAAGAAACGGCAGTGAAAACCAGTCAAGGCTGCCAGTGGAGGAAATTGCGGAACAAAGCCAAGCCTTGGGACGCACTTTTTTCGGGGTGAAACTGGGTGGCAAAAATATTATCACGTGCAATCGCGCTGGCAAAGCGGCCGCCGTAATCGGTTTCGGCGGCACAGTGCACAGGGTTAGCCACCTGGGCATAAAAGCTGTGCACAAAATAATACCAGCTGCCGTCGTCAATGCCTTGCCACAGGGGGTGCGCAAGCTGCGTATCGGGGGACGTCTGCCAGACCTGGTTCCAGCCCATTTGCGGCACTTTGTAACGGCTGCCATCGGGTTGAATTTGCCCTGCCAGCTCGAACTTGATCACCTTGCCAGGGATCAGAGCCAGGCCAGGGGTGTTGCCCTCGTCGCTGTGCTCCAGCAACATCTGCATGCCCACACACACACCAAACAAGGGCTTGCTGGCGGCGGCTTCGAGTACAGCCCCCATCAAACCCGACTCGCGCAATTCGCGCATGCAGTCGGGCATGGCGCCCTGCCCTGGCAAGACCACACGGTGCGCGTTGCGCACCACCTGCGGGTCCGAGGTAACGGTGACTTCGGCGTGGTCGACGCTGGACGCAGCATGGATCACCGCCTGTGCCACCGATCGCAGGTTGCCCATGCCATAGTCCACCACAGCAACGCGATTGGCGGTCATGTCGGCCCTTCAGCGGGCTCACCCCTGTGAAGTGCTGCGCGTGGGGGCATTACAAACTGCCTTTGGTCGACGGAATGACGCCCACCGAACGCGGGTCGAGTTCGAGTGCAGCGCGCACAGCGCGGGCGAAAGCCTTGAAGATGGTCTCGCACTGGTGGTGTGCATTGACGCCTTTGAGGTTGTCAATGTGCAGCGTGACCAGTGCGTGGTTCACGAAGCCCTGAAAAAACTCGTACACCAATTGGGTGTCAAGAGCGCCCAGAGACCCCGAGGTGAACTTCACATCCATGTGCAAACTGGGGCGGCCCGAAAAGTCCACCACCACGCGGCTCAAGGCCTCATCCAGCGGCACGTAAGCGTGGCCATATCGGCGAATGCCTTTTTTATCACCGATGGCCTGGGCAAAAGCCTGGCCAAGGGTGATGCCGATGTCTTCCACGGTGTGGTGGCCATCAATGTGCAGGTCACCCTGGCAAGAGATGTCCAGATCGATCAGGCCGTGGCGCGCAATCTGGTCCAGCATATGGTCCAGAAAACCAATCCCAGTGGCCAGTTTGGACTGCCCTGAGCCGTCCAGGTTCAGGGCAACACGGATTTGCGTTTCCGCCGTTTGGCGGGAAACATCGGCAGTACGGTCAGCGGGGCGGTTCATAGTGAATCTTTCAAGGCGGCCAGTAACTGGTCGTTTTCTTGCGCCGTACCGACGGTCAGGCGCAGGCAGTTGGACAGCAATGGGTGCATTTTAGAAACGTTCTTGATCAGCACACCGTGTGCCTTCAGACCGTCAAAGCTTTTGGCCGCATCGGGCACGCGCACCAAAATCATGTTGGCTTCGCTGGGAAAGGGTGTCACACCCGGCAAATTTGCCAGCTCTTTTTGCAAGCGCGCACGCTGCTCACGCAGGTCTTTGGCTTGGGCAGCAAAGACCTCGGCATGTTCCAGAGCAAACAAGGCGCATTCGTAATCGAGCACGCTGATGTTGTAGGGCGGACGGACCTTGTCGATCTCGGCCACCAAGGCCTTGGGGCCGATCATGTAACCCAGGCGCACACCAGCCAGGCCGAATTTGCTGAGCGTACGCATCAGCAGCACATGCCCGTGGCCTGTGATTCTGTCGATGTAGCTTTTGCTGGCAAAAGGCTGGTAGGCCTCGTCCATCACCACCAGGCCACCTTGCGCGCCTTGGGCCAGAATGATTTTCTCGATGACCTCGTCGTTCCACAGGTTGCCCGTGGGGTTGTTCGGGTAGGCCAGGTACACGATGGACGGCTTGTGCGCGTCAATGGCGACCAGCATGGCGGCTTCATCGAGCTCAAAGTCGGCTGTGAGCGGTACACCATGAAAGGCCACGCCCTGCAACTGGGCGCTCATCGCGTACATCACGAAGCCCGGCAAGGGCGCCACAATGGCAGCGCCTGGCACATCACAAGCCAACGCCAGCATCGAGATCAATTCGTCCGAGCCATTGCCCAGCATGATGTCAAAGCCTTCGGGCATGGCCGCGTAGCTGGCCAGCGCCTGGCGCAAGTCGTTCACACGGCCATCGGGGTAGCGGTTCAGAGCCAAGGCACCCAGGCGTTTGCCCAAGGCTATTTGCAAGTCGGTCGGCAAGCGGTATGGGTTTTCCATCGCATCGAGCTTGACCATGCCCGCCGAATCCTGGATGGCGTAGGCGTGCATGGACTGCACGTCCTGGCGAATACGTTGCATCAATTTTGGGCTGACGGTCATGGGGCTTCTCTCATTGGCGGCACAGGGTTCAGGCGCAGTTCAGCAGCTCGGGCATGGGCTTGCAAGCCTTCTCCATAGGCCAGTTCGGCAGCAATTCGGCCCAATGACTGGGCGCCCGCCTCACTCACTTCGATCAGGCTGGAACGCTTTTGAAAGTCATAGACACCCAAAGGTGAAGAAAAACGCGCAGTGCCGCTGGTGGGCAGCACATGGTTCGGCCCAGCGCAGTAGTCGCCCAAAGACTCGCTGGTGAATGCCCCCAAAAAGATCGCCCCGGCATGGCGCAAGAGTGGCTCCCACTGGTGCGGGTCGCGGCTAGAGACTTCGAGGTGTTCAGGGGCAATGCGGTTGCTGATGGCGCAAGCCTCTTGCATGCTGCGCGTGTGGATCATGACACCCCGGTCATTGAGCGACTTGGCAATGATGGCAGCGCGCGGCATGGTGGGCAGCAAACGGTCTATCGCAGCTTGCACTTGAGCGATATAGGCCGCATCGGGGCACAACAAAATACTTTGTGCCAACTCGTCGTGCTCGGCCTGGCTGAACAAGTCCATCGCCACCCATTCGGCAGGCGTTGTGCCGTCTGCCAGCACCAAAATTTCACTGGGGCCGGCGATCATGTCAATGCCCACAGTA
This sequence comes from Limnohabitans sp., assembly GCF_044361985.1. Lineage (GTDB taxonomy): Bacteria > Pseudomonadota > Gammaproteobacteria > Burkholderiales > Burkholderiaceae_C > Limnohabitans_A. The sequence goes on from NZ_JBIKHV010000012.1 coordinate 8,519, forward strand.
CCAAACACACGTTTTTTGGCACTGGCCACATAAGCGTTGCCGGGGCCAGTGATCTTGTCTACTTTGGGAATGGTGGCTGTGCCGTAGGCCAATGCGCCCACCGCTTGGGCACCGCCCACAGTGAAGGCGCGGCTCACACCCGCCACACAAGCGGCGGCCAGCACCAACGGGTTGCGCAAGCCCTGAGGGGTTGGCACCACCATGATGATCTCTTGCACCCCCGCCACATGGGCAGGGATCGCGTTCATCAGGACCGATGAGGGGTAAGCCGCCTTGCCACCTGGCACGTAGATGCCCACGCGGTCGATTGGCGTGACCTTTTGGCCGAGCAGATTGCCGTCTTCGTCGCGGTACGACCAGCTCTCACCAGACGCTTTTTTTTGCGCTTCGTGGTAGGTGCGGACACGGGCAGCCGCCGCGATCAAAGCATCGCGCTGTGCCGCGGGCAGGCTCTCCAGCGCGGCTTGCAGTTCGGCCTGGGTGATTTCCAAGGCCTTCACGTCGGCAGCTTGCAGGCCGTCAAAACGCTGGGTGTACTCCAGCACCGCCTCGTCTCCGCGCTGCTGCACATCCGCCAGGATGTCGGCCACGCGCCGCTCAATGGCTGCGTCGGTCTCGGCAGACCAATGCAGGCGTGCCGCAAAGGCCTCTTCAAAACCGGCGTCGCCCGTGTTCAGTTGCAATGGTTTGGCTTGCAGACCCATGTTTTTTAATCTTTCTTCACCGCACCAGCAAAGGCGTTAATGATCGCGCGGATGGGTGCCTGCTTGAGTTTGAGCGCAGCCTGGTTGACCACCAAGCGAGAGCTGATGTCCATGATGCGTTCAACCTCAACCAGGTGGTTGGCCTTGAGTGTGCTGCCGGTGGACACCAGGTCCACGATCGCATCGGCGAGCCCCGTCAACGGTGCCAGTTCCATGCTGCCGTAGAGCTTGATCAGGTCCACGTGCACGCCCTTGGTGGCAAAAAAGTCACGGGCAATGGTGGTGTATTTGGTGGCCACTTTGAGGCGCGAGCCGGTGCGCACAGCACGGGCGTAATCGTAGTCGGCCCGCACCGCCACGCTCATGCGGCATTTGGCGATGTTCAGGTCCAGCGGCTGGTACAGGCCCTGACCGCCGTGCTCGATCAGCGTGTCCAGACCGGTCACACCCAGGTCGGCCCCCCCATATTCCACATAGGTGGGGACATCGGTAGCACGCACCAGCACCACACGCACATGGGGCTGGTTGGTGGGCAAGATGAGCTTGCGGGACTTCTCGGGGTCTTCGAGCACCTCGATGCCAGCGGCCTGCAGCAGCGGCAGGGTTTCGTCAAAAATGCGTCCTTTGGACAGGGCGAGGGTGATCATTTCACTCTTTCAATGTCGGCGCCCAGGCCGCGCAGTTTCAACTCCATCCGGTCATAGCCGCGGTCCAGGTGGTAAATCCGCTCGATGGTCGTCTCGCCATCGGCCACCAGGCCCGCAATGACCAGGCTGGCAGAGGCTCGCAAATCGGTGGCCATCACGGTGGCACCCGATAGCTTTTCAACGCCTTCGATCACCGACACCTTGCCGTCGATCTGGATGTGCGCACCCAGGCGCACCAGTTCGTTGACGTGCATGAATCGATTTTCAAAAATGGTTTCAGTCACTTTGCTGGTACCTTGAGAAATGCAGTTGAGCGCCATGAACTGGGCCTGCATGTCGGTCGGAAAGCCAGGATATTCGGTGGTGCGAAAGCTCTGGGCTTTCAGACGGCCAGCAGACCTGACCCGAATAAAACCCTCACCCACCTCGATGGTCACGCCGGCATCGCGCAATTTTTCGATCACGACCTCCAGGTGATCGGCACGACCATGACGCAAGACCACATCACCACCCGTCGCGGCCACAGCGCACAAAAAGGTGCCCGCTTCAATGCGGTCTGCCACCACCTGATGCTCGCAGCCCTGCAAACGATCCACACCCTGGATGCGAATGCGGCGAGTGCCATGGCCTTCGATCTTGGCGCCCATCTTGATCAGCATCTCGGCCAAATCAGGGATTTCAGGTTCCTGTGCCGCATTCTCAAGAATGGTCTCGCCTTCGGCGAGCGCCGCTGCCATCATAAAATTCTCGGTGCCGGTCACGGTGACCATGTCGGTGGTGATGTGCGCACCCTTCAACCGGGTGCGGCCTGCCGCCAGGCTGGCCAGCATGTAGCCATGCTCCACCGCGATCTCGGCACCCATGGCCTGCAGGCCCTTGATGTGCTGGTCTACCGGGCGCGAGCCGATGGCACAGCCACCGGGCAAGGACACTTTGGCTTGGCCAAAACGCGCCAGCAAGGGCCCCAGCGCCAACACCGAGGCCCGCATGGTTTTCACCAGTTCGTAAGGCGCTTCAGGCTTATTCAAACCGCCCGCATCAAGGATGACGCGGCCGTCTTCATGGTGCTCAGCACTCACGCCCATGTTGCGGATCAGCTTGAGTATGGTCGACACATCCTGCAGGCGGGGCACATTGGCCAGCGTGACAGGCTCGGCGCTGAGCAAGGCCGCGCACAACTCCGGCAAGGCGGCATTTTTGGCGCCGGCCACTTCCAGCGTGCCTTGCAGGCGCTTGCCGCCACGAATGATCAGTTTGTCCATGGGTACGTTCTTGTGCGTTCAGTGCGCTTGGGCTGCCCACTCGGCAGGCGTGTAGGTTTTCATCGACAAGGCGTGCACTTCGTCGGTGTGCATTTTTTGGCCCAAGGTGGCATAGACACGTTGGTGGCGTGCGATGGGGCGCATGCCGGCAAAGGCTTCGGACACGACCACAGCACTCCAGTGACGGCCATCACCGTCCACTTCGAGGTGGGTGCAATCGAGACCTGCGGCAATGATGGCTTGAAGTTGCTCTGCATTCATGGGGTTTCAGCTCCGGATTTTGTAGCCGGTGCGCAAAAGGTAAAGGGTGAGGCTGCTGACCAAGACCAATGCCGTGGCGACCACGGCCAGACTGATCCAGGGAGAAACATCGCTTTGGCCAAAAAAGCCATACCGAAAACCGTCGATCATGTAGAAAAACGGGTTCAGATGGCTGAGCTTTTGCCAAAAAGGCGGCAGCGAATGGATGGAGTAAAACACCCCTGACAAAAACGTCATGGGCATGATGATGAAGTTCTGAAACGCGGCCATCTGGTCGAATTTTTCAGCCCACAATCCGGCGATGACCCCCAGTGCCCCCATCATCGCGGCACCCATGAAGGCAAAGGCCAGAATCCAGAGCGGGTAAACAAAACTGATGTTCACCATCCAGCCGGTGATGACGAAGACGCCCAAGCCCACCGCCAGGCCACGCACCACCGAAGAGCCCACGTAGGCGACAAACCAGCTGCGATGCGACAGCGGCGTCAGCAACAAAAAGACCAGGCTGCCCATGATCTTGCTTTGCACCAAGCTCGATGAGCTGTTGGCAAAAGAGTTTTGCAACACCCCCATCATGATCAGACCGGGAAGCAGGAAAGAGGTGTAGGGCACCTGGTCGTAGACCTTGACATGGTCTGCCAGCACATGGCCGAAGATGAGCATGTACAGCACCGAGGTGAGCACAGGGGCAGCGACTGTCTGGAACGCCACTTTCCAAAACCGCAGCACTTCCTTGTAAAGCAGTGTTTGCCAACCCAACATGAACCCGCTGCGCGCCATCACGGCCAGTGGCTCACGGTCCAAGGTGGCGGGCTTGGTGACAGGAGAAGACTCTGTGTTGCTCATGCGGCAAGCCCTTTTCGGTTCATGACTTCAAGGAACACGTCTTCCAGATCGGCTTGGCGAATTTCAACATCTTCGACCACCAGGCCCGCTGAGCGAAGGGTGGCCAAGTGGTTTTCAATTTCCAGGGCGTTGTGCACCGGCAATTGGACAATTCGGCCCGTGACGCGGGCAATGGCCGCCACATCGGGTGGCAACTCGCCATCCAGCTTGAATCGCAAGACCTGGCTGGTGGCTGCACGCAACAAATCCGAAGTGCGCTCCAAAGCCACCACCTGACCGCGTTTGAGCATGGCGATGCGTCCGCAAAGAGCTTCGGCTTCTTCGAGGTAATGGGTGGTCAGCAAAACCGTGTGGCCTTGCTTGTTGAGTTTGGCGATGAACTGCCACAGCGTCTGGCGCAATTCGACGTCGACACCGGCCGTAGGCTCGTCCAGCACAATCACCCGCGGCTTGTGCACCAGGGCTTGCGCTACCAGCACCCTTCGCTTCATGCCGCCAGACAACTGGCGCATGTTGGAGCCCGCCTTGTCGGCCAAGCCCAGACTGTCTAGCAACTCATCAATCCAGGCATCGTTTTTCTTGACACCAAAATAGCCAGACTGGATACGCAAGGATTCGCGCACAGTAAAAAACGGGTCAAAAACAAGCTCTTGAGGCACCACACCCAGCAAGCGGCGGGTGGTGGCGTATTCGGTCTGAACATCGCAGCCATGCACCAGTACGCGCCCCTCTGTGGGTCGGGTCAAGCCAGCCAGGGTGCTGATCAAGGTGGTCTTGCCAGCGCCATTTGGACCCAGCAGGCCAAAGAATTCACCTTCTTCCACATCAAAACTGACTTGGTCGAGTGCTTTGAACGCGGTTGCACCGGCCTGTTTGGCCAGGTAAGTTTTGGAAACGGATTGGAATGAAAGCGCGGGCATGGAAGAGAAGTATTTTAAGTGCTGGCCCGCTGACCCCGAGCCAATGCAGGGTGATCTGGGCAAAAAGACCCTGAAACCTGGTGTTCAGGCCTGCTCAAGCAGGTCAAGTACGCCATACAGGCTGGCCAATTCACTCAAACGTGGGGTCATGCCGTTGATTTGCACTGTACCGCCGCGCGACAGGACAAGCCGCCGCAAACCCAACAAGACTGCCAAAGCGGAAGAGTCAAACTCAATGAGCGCCGACGCATCGACCTGCACTGTGGGCTTCGGATCCAGTGGCAATTGCGCCACCCACCGGGCAAGACAGGCATCTGCCTGATCGTGCAGCAAGGTGTTGGGCAACTTCAAGGTGCTCATGTCGAAAGGCAATCAGGGCGCTTTGGCGTTGGTTTTGTTGCGTGCAGCCAAACTGGCGACCAGCGCGTCGATGCCACCGGCATTGATTTCTTTGGTAAATTGCGTGCGGTAATTTTCGATCAACCAGACACCGAGCACGTTCAGGTCAAAGATCATCCAGCCGGCCCCTTCACCAGGTGTTTTTTCAAGGCGGTAATCTAGCTGAATCGGGTCGCCCTTGCCTCGCACCTCGGTGCTGACCACCAGGTTTTTGTTTTCCTGACCTGCACGCAATGGTTTAACCACCACCATCTGATCACTGACTTGACTCAGCGCGCCTGAGTAAGTTCGCACCAACAAGATTTTGAATTCATCTTGCAAACGCTTTTGTTGTTCAGGGGTCGCTTTTCGCCATGCGGGACCGGTTGCCAAGGCCGTCATTCGGCGAAAGTTCACGTGCGGCATCAGTTTGGCGTCGACCAACTGGATGATTTTGGTCATGTCTCCATTGCGCAATGATTTGTCAGCCTTGATCGTTTCCAGCGTTTCATGGGTGATGCGCTGGATGAAAGCCTCAGGGGCTTCATCGGCTGCCCACACGGGCGACATGGCCAAGCACCCTGCCAAGGCAACGGCCGTGGCAGTAGCCAAAAAATCACGGCGGTTAAAGGGCAATGCGGCAGTGGGCTTCATGGGTGAACTGTAGGGTCAAAAAACAAGCTTGTTACAAAATATTGTAACCAAAGCTTGCTTGAATTCATGGGGCGAAAATCAGGGCGCCTCTGACTCGGAGTAGTCAAAAATTGAAGGCGGGTTGCCGTCGTAAACGTCGCTTTCACGTTTTTGCAAATACCCGTCGCGCACAAATGTGTAGGGGTCCAAGGCCGCTGCCTTGATGACATCCAAGGTCTGAAGCAAGCCTGAACGGACATCCATCACACGCGTGACGGACAAAGCACTTCGGGTCGAAGCTTCGTTGAACTGCTGTACCAAATCACCCTTGATATCAAGTGGTATGGCCAAGGTGTCGCGCAAAGTGGAGGGGCCAAAAACGGGCAGCACCACATAGGGGCCCGGCTTGACACCCCAATAGCCCAGGGTCTGGCCAAAATCTTCTTTGCGTTTATCAAGTCGCATTTCAGTGGCCACATCGAGCACACCACCTAAGCCTATAAAAGTGTTGACCTGGATGCGCATCAAAGTTTCAACCGTGGCTTGGCCTTTCAATTGAAGGGCACTGTTCACCATCGACCACACATCGCCCAGGTTGCCCAGGAAGTTGTGAATGCCTTTGCGAACCGGGCTCGGCAGGGCATCGGCGTAAACCTTGGCAGCCGGCTTGATGGCCACGTTGTCCAACACATCGTTGAAGGCGTAGATACGCCGATTCATTGACTCCCAAGGGTCACGCGCATCGGCATTGGGCACACTCGAGCAAGCTTGCAAAGCCAACACAACGCAGAGGGCCAGCAATGTACAAATTCTTCGCTTAAAGGGGTTCATGGTTTCCGACCTTCTGCCGCAGGTTTCTCGGCTTGGCTGTAAAGAAACTGGCTGATCAGGTTTTCAAGAATCACCGCCGACTGGGTGGAGCCAATGCGGTCACCAGCCACCAGATTTTTTTCGTCTGCTCCTGGCGAGACATCCAGATATTGCTCACCCAGCAATCCACTCGTCAAAATTTTCAGGGAACTGTCCTGTGGGAACCCCACACCTGACTGCAAGGCCAGGGTGACCTTGGCTTGGAATGACTCGCCATCGAATTCGATTTTCTTGACGCGCCCGACCACCACCCCTGCGCTCTTGACGGCAGCGCCAGGCTTGAGGCCGCCGATGTTGTCGAATTTTGCACTGACTTCGTAAACTGAATTGAAATTCAGGGTCAATAAATTAGCCGACTTGAGCGCCAGGAAAAGCACCGCAATGGCACCGATCAAAACAAACAAACCCACCCACACGTCATTTTTTGAACGTTGCATACCGTCTTCCTCAAATGCTAAACATCATCGCGGTCAGGATGAAATCCAGTCCCAACACCGACAAAGAAGAAACCACCACACTGCGTGTGGTGGCATTGGCCACACCTTCGGGCGTGGGTTTGGCCACGTACCCTTGAAGCAAGGCGATGAAGGTCACTGCGACGGCAAACACCACGCTTTTGACAATGCCGTTGCCCACATCCTTGAAGACATCGACACCGCCCTGCATCTGGCTCCAGAAAGAGCCTGAATCCACACCGATGAGCAACACGCCCACCACGTAGCCGCCCAAAATGCCCACCGCACTGAACACCGCAGCCAGCAAGGGCAAGGCAATGATGCCGCCCAAAAAGCGTGGCGCCAAAATGCGCTGAACCGGGTCAACCGCCATCATTTCCAAAGCTGTGAGCTGCTCGCCAGCGCGCATCAGGCCAATCTCAGCCGTGAGCGACGCCCCGGCTCGGCCTGCATACAACAAGGCAGCGACCACAGGGCCCAATTCACGCACCAGGCTGAGCGCCACCAGCAGGCCCAGCGCCTCGGCCGAACCGTAGCGCTGCAGCGTGTAATAACCCTGCAAACCCAACACAAAGCCCACAAACAGGCCCGAGACGGTGATGATGGCCAGAGAGTAGTTGCCCAGAAAATGCACCTGGTCGCGCACCAGACCAAAGCGCTTCAGCGCAGCACCTGACAGGGCCAACAACTTCAAGAACAAGCGTGCAGCAAAGCCCCAGTCGGCCATCATCTGACGGGTGGTTGCCCCCAAGGCGGCCAAAAGACTCAAAACCTTGTTCATGCCGATCTCCGGTCATAGTCCTCAGCCACCGAAGGGGCCGGGTAATGAAACGGCACAGGCCCATCGCTCAGCGCATGCACAAACTGGTGAATCAAGGGATCGGTGCTGGCACGCAACTCGGCAGGTGAGCCCTGCTGCGCCACGCCGCCATTGGCCAAAATAACCACATGGTCAGCGATCTCGAAGGTCTCAGTCACATCGTGCGAGACCACCACGCTGGTGATGCCCAAACTGTCGTTCAGGCGCCGAATCAGGCGCGCTGCGGTGCCCAAGGAAATCGGATCAAGGCCAGCAAAGGGCTCGTCGTACATGATCAGGTCAGGGTCCAGTGCAATGGCACGGGCCAGTGCCACGCGTCGGCTCATGCCTCCGGATATTTCCGATGGCCGCAGGTCTCGCGCACCGCGCAAACCGACCGCATCGAGCTTCATCAGCACGATGTCGCGAATCAGATCTTCTGACAAGCGGGTGTGCTCTCGCAAGGGAAAGGCCACATTGTCGGACACACTCATGTCGGTGAACAAAGCGCCAAACTGAAACAGCATGCCCATGCGGCGACGGGCAGCGTACAACTCGGTCTGGTGCATGGTGGTGATGTCATGGCCATCAAACAGCAACTGACCTTGGCTGGCGCGAATCTGCCCGCCGATCAGACGCAACACCGTGGTCTTGCCACCGCCCGACACACCCATTAGAGCCGTGACTTTTCCCCTCGGCACATTGAAGCTGAGGTTCTTCAAAATGACACGGTCGCCGTACCCAAAGGTCAGATCGCGCAGTTCAACAAGGGGGGGGGTGGCTGTGGTGTTCATGAAAAACAAAAGCCGGTTGGACCGGCTCTTGTGGGGTTATGGCGCCCGGGCCAACAGTCTGTCGGCCGGGTCTTGCAGGGATTTTACCTAGAACCGCATGCACTCAGCGCGGCAGGTCGCTGGCGCCCATCAAGAACTCGTCCACCGCCCGCGCCGCCTGGCGGCCCTCACGGATGGCCCAAACCACCAAAGATTGGCCACGGCGCACATCACCTGCAGCAAACACCTTGTTCACATTGGTGGCGTAACCGCCAATGAAGTCTGTGCTCGCCTTCACATTGCCACGGGCATCTTTGTCCACACCAAAGGCTTCAAGCACGGAGGCCACCGGGTTCACAAAACCCATGGCCAGCAAAACCAGGTCGGCTTTGTATTCTTTTTCGGTACCGGGCACCTCGACCATCTTGCCGTCCTTGAACTCGACATGCACAGTCTTCAGACCCGTGACCTGGCCTTTTTCACCGATGAAGGCCTTGGTGGAAACCGCAAACTCACGGTGCAACAGACCTTTTTCGGCACTTTCTTCGTGGCTGGAGCTGGTGCGCAGCTTCATGGGCCAATAAGGCCAGACCATTGACTTGTTTTCCTTTTCGGGGGGCTCGGGCATCACCTCGAACTGGGTGACGCTGGCCGCGCCATGCCGGGTGCTGGTGCCCACACAGTCGCTGCCAGTGTCACCGCCGCCAATCACGATCACATGTTTGCCATCGGCACGCAACTGGCCTTTGATCTTGTCACCCGCATTGACCTTGTTTTGCAAAGGCAGAAACTCCATCGCAAAGTGAATGCCGTCCAGGTCACGGCCGGGCACGGGCAGGTCACGTGACTGCTCGGAGCCACCGGCCATCAACACAGCATCGAAGTCTGACGTGATCTGTTCAGCACTGATGGTTTCCTTGGCCCAGTTGATGACCTTCGAATCCTTGGGCCAGGTTCCGATCAAGGTGCTGGTGCGGATGGTGACGCCTTCGGCTTCGAGCTGCTTGACACGGCGGTCGATGTGCGTCTTTTCCATCTTGAAGTCAGGAATGCCATAACGCAACAAGCCACCCACACGGTCATTTTTCTCAAACAGCGTCACATCGTGGCCAACGCGGGCCAACTGCTGCGCTGCAGCCAAGCCTGCAGGGCCCGCACCGATCACAGCGACTTTCTTGCCGGTCTTGACCTTGGCGGGGCGCGGGGTGACCCAGCCCTCGGCCCAGGCGCGGTCGATGATGGCGTGCTCGATCGACTTGATGCCCACCGCATCGTCGTTGAAGTTGACCACACAAGCCGCTTCGCAAGGTGCCGGGCAGATGCGCCCCGTGAACTCGGGGAAGTTGTTGGTGCTGTGCAGCACTTCGATCGCGTTCTTCCAGTCGCCCTGGTACACCAGGTCATTGAAGTCAGGAATGATGTTGTTGACCGGGCAACCGCTGTTGCAAAAGGGCGTCCCGCAATCCATGCAACGCGATGCCTGAGTTTTAGCTTGCGCATCGGTCAACCCGATCACGAACTCACCGTAATTCTTCAGGCGCTCGGCAACCGGCTTGTAGCCTTCCTCGATGCGCTCGTGTTCCATGAAGCCTGTGATTTTTCCCATGATGATGTTCCTTCAATCTTGACGTTGGGCTCAGGCGGCAACCGTTGTGCCAGCCGCGGCTTGGGCAGCCTTGCGGGCATTGATTTCACCCAGGGCACGCTTGTATTCGTTCGGGAAGACTTTGACGAACTTGGCGCGTGCCGTGGCCCAGTGGTCGAGCAACTCGCGGGCCCGCTGGCTGCCCGTCCACTTGTGGTGGTCTTCCAGCAATTTCTTCAACTGTGCTTCGTCGGTCTGGTCGCGGTGCCACACATTGCGGTCAATTTGCGCTTGCTGCTCGGCGGCTGTCAGCACCTTGTCCATGCTGACCATGGCGGTGTTGCAACGCGTTGCAAACTGACCGTCTTCGTCGTAAACGTAAGCGACGCCTCCGCTCATGCCAGCGCCGAAGTTGCGGCCAGTTTTGCCCAGCACAGCCACGGTACCGCCGGTCATGTATTCACAGCCGTGGTCGCCCGTGCCTTCCACCACCGCAGTGGCGCCCGACAAACGAACCGCAAAACGCTCGCCTGCCACGCCGGCAAAGAAGGCTTCACCGGTGGTGGCACCGTACATCACGGTGTTGCCCACAATGATGTTTTGTGCAGCAACACCACGGAACTCCAGGCTGGGGCGGACCACCACGCGGCCACCCGACAAACCTTTGCCGGTGTAATCGTTGGCTTCACCGATCAAGTACAAGGTGATGCCTTTGGCCAGGAATGCACCAAAAGACTGTCCGCCAGTGCCTTCCAGCTGAATGCGCAGCGTATCGTCTGGCAGGCCGTCAGGATGCACCTTCGTCACAGCGCCCGACAGCATCGCACCCACTGAACGGTTCACGTTGCGGGCAACCTCCATGAACTGGACCTTCTCGCCCTTGTCGATAGCGGCTCGGCTCTTGGCGATCAACACGTTGTCCAGCGCCTTTTCGAGGCCGTGGTCCTGGGTGGACACATGGCGCACGGCGACCTCGGAACCCACTTGAGGCACAGCCAGCAAGCGGCTGAAATCGAGGCCCTTGGCTTTCCAATGCGCCACGCCAGCTTTCATGTCGAGCAAGTCGGCACGCCCCACCAGATCGTCAAATTTGGCAATGCCCAGCTGGGCCATGATCTGACGCGCTTCTTCAGCGATGAAGAAGAAGTAATTCACAACGTGCTCAGGCTTGCCAGTGAATTTTTTACGCAGCGCCGGGTCTTGTGTGGCCACACCCACTGGGCAGGTGTTCAGGTGGCATTTGCGCATCATGATGCAGCCCTCGACCACCAGCGGTGCGGTGGCAAAGCCGAACTCATCCGCGCCCAGCAAGGCGCCGATGGCCACGTCTCGGCCTGTCTTCATCTGGCCATCGGCCTGCACACGGATGCGGCCGCGCAAACCATTGAGCACCAGCGTCTGCTGGGTTTCGGCCAGACCGATTTCCCAGGGTGAGCCCGCGTGCTTGACCGAGGACCAAGGCGATGCGCCCGTGCCGCCGTCGTGACCAGCGATCACCACGTGATCGCTTTTGCACTTGGCCACACCCGCAGCGATGGTGCCGACGCCAATTTCAGACACCAGCTTGACGCTGATGTCGCTGTGCGGGGCCACGTTCTTCAGGTCGTGGATCAGCTGGGCCAAGTCCTCGATCGAATAGATGTCGTGGTGCGGTGGCGGCGAAATCAGGCCCACACCGGGCACCGAGTGACGCAGCTTGCCGATGTAATCGGACACCTTGCCACCTGGCAACTGGCCGCCTTCACCGGGTTTGGCACCTTGGGCCATCTTGATCTGGATCTGGTCGGCGCTGGAAAGGTATTCGGCAGTGACACCGAAGCGTCCTGAAGCCACTTGCTTGATGCGCGAACGCAGCGAGTCACCAGCCTGCAAGGGCAAGTCGACTTCGACGTTTTCTTCGCCGATCACGCTTTTGAGGGAGTCCCCCAGCTTGATCGGTATGCCTTTGAGTTCGTTGCGGTAACGGGCCGCGTCTTCGCCACCTTCACCCGTGTTGCTCTTGCCGCCAATGCGGTTCATGGCCACGGCCAGAGTAGCGTGCGCTTCGGTGGAGATAGAGCCCAGCGACATCGCACCAGTGGCAAAACGCTTGACGATCTCGCTGGCAGGCTCAACCTGATCCAGCGGTATGGCCTTGGCCGGATCGATCTTGAACTCAAACAGGCCGCGCAGCGTCATGTGCCGCTTACTCTGGTCATTGATGATCTGGGCGTATTCCTTGTAGGTGCTGAAGTTGTTGGCACGGGTGGAGTGCTGCAACTTGGCAATCGCGTCCGGCGTCCACATGTGCTCTTCGCCCCGGGCACGCCAGGCGTATTCGCCCCCTGCATCCAGCATGGTGGCCAGCAACGGGTCATCGCCAAATGCTGCGTTGTGCATGCGGATGGCTTCTTCGGCGATTTCGAACACGCCAATGCCCCCCACCCGGCTGGCGGTGCCGGCGAAATACTTGTCGATGGTGGGGCTGTTGATGCCAATGGCCTCAAACAATTGCGCACCGCAATACGACATGTAAGTGCTCACGCCCATCTTGGACATGATCTTGGACAAGCCCTTGCCGATCGCCTTGACGTAGTTGTAGATGGCCTTTTCTGCAGACAGATCTGCCGACAACTCTTTGTGCAACGCCGCCAGGGTTTCCATGGCGAGGTAGGGGTGAACCGCCTCGGCACCGTAACCGGCCAGCACAGCAAAGTGGTGCACTTCGCGCGCGGTACCGGTTTCCACCACCAGACCCGCCGTGGTGCGCAGGCCTTCGCTGACCAAGTGCTGGTGAATGGCCGACAGGGCCAGCAAGGCGGGGATCGCCACCTGGGTTGCGCTGACGTGGCGGTCGCTGATGATCAGGATGTTGTGACCGCCCTTGATGGCGTCAACAGCTTCTGCGCACAAAGATGCCAGCTTGGCCTCCACCCCCTCATGGCCCCAGGACACGGGGTAGGTGATGTCGAGCGTGGCGCTCTTGAACTTGCCTTTGGTGGCTTGTTCGATGTTGCGCAGCTTGGCCATGTCGGCGAAGTCCAGCACAGGCTGGCTGACTTCGAGGCGCATGGGTGGGTTGACCTGGTTGATGTCCAGCAAGTTCGGCTTGGGGCCAATGAAGGACACCAGCGACATCACGATCGCTTCACGAATCGGGTCAATCGGTGGGTTGGTCACTTGCGCGAACAACTGCTTGAAGTAGTTGTACAGCGGCTTGTTTTTGTCCGACAGCACCGCCAGCGGGCTGTCGTTGCCCATGGAGCCCAGCGCTTCTTCGCCAGCTTGGGCCATCGGGGCCAGCAAGAACTTGATGTCTTCCTGGGTGGTACCGAAAGCTTGTTGCAGATCAAGCAATGCCACAGCAGAAGCAGGCGCCACGGGAGCTGCGGCCACGTCGTCCAGCTTGACGCGCAGGTTTTCAATCCACTGCTTGTAGGGCTTGCTGCTGGCCAAGCTCGACTTGAGCTCTTCGTCGTCGATCATGCGACCTTGTTCCAGGTCGATCAAGAACATCTTGCCGGGCTGCAAACGCCACTTGCGCAGGATCTTGCTTTCGGGGATCGGCAACACACCGGTTTCCGAACCCATGATGACCATGTCGTCGTCGGTGATGATGTAACGTGATGGGCGCAGGCCGTTGCGGTCCAGCGTGGCGCCGATCTGGCGGCCATCGGTGAACACAATCGATGCCGGGCCGTCCCACGGCTCCAGCATCGCTGCGTGGTATTCGTAAAAAGCTTTGCGGCGCTCGTCCATCGTGGTGTGTTGCTCCCAAGGCTCGGGAATCATCATCATCACCGCCTGGCTGATGGGGTAACCCGCCATCGTCAACAGTTCCAGACAATTGTCAAAAGTGGCGGTGTCGGACTGACCGGCAAAGCTGATGGGGTAGAGCTTTTGCAAGTCATTGCCCAGCACCGGCGAAGACATCACGCCTTCACGGGCCTTCATCCAGTTGTAATTGCCCTTGACCGTATTGATCTCGCCGTTGTGCGCCACATAGCGATAAGGGTGCGCCAGCGGCCACTCTGGGAAGGTGTTGGTGGAAAAGCGCTGGTGCACCAAGCCCAGGGCCGAAACGCAGCGCTCGTCTTGCAGGTCCAGGTAATAAGTGCCGACCTGATCGGCCAGCAGCAAGCCCTTGTACACCGCGGTGCGGCTGGACATGCTCGGGATGTAGTACTCGTTGCTGTGCGTCAGGTTCAGATTTTGAATGGCGGCGCTGGCGGTCTTGCGGATCACATACAGCTTGCGCTCCAGCGCGTCTTGCACGATCACATCAGCACCACGGCCAATGAAGATTTGGCGCATGATCGGCTCTTTTTCGCGCACGGTGGGCGACATGGGCATGTCGCGGTTCACGGGCACATCGCGCCAGCCCAACACCACCTGGCCTTCGGCCTTGACGGCACGCTCCAACTCTTGCTCGCAAGCCATGCGTGAAGCATGCTCTTTGGGCAAAAACACCATGCCGACGCCGTATTCGCCAAATGGCGGCAAGGCAATGCCCTGTTTGGCCATTTCGTCGCGGTACAGCGCATCGGGCAGCTGAATCAGGATACCGGCACCGTCGCCCATGAGCGCATCGGCTCCCACAGCACCCCGGTGGTCCAGGTTTTGCAAAATCAACAGCGCTTGAGTCACGATGGCGTGGGTCTTGTGTCCCTTGATGTGCGCCACAAAGCCGACACCGCAAGCATCGTGCTCATTGGCCGGATCGTACAGACCGGTCTTTTGGAAATGTTCTTTTTCAGATGCCTTGGTCATGGCGCACTCCTAAGGGTTTTTACGCAGATCGCGGAGTGTAGTGCACTGCAGCATCCATGCCAAGCGAATTAATTGGGGTCAGATCCTAATTAATTTCATTATTATTTCAATGACTATTTAATTGGGGACAGATTTATTCGACCGTCTTTTTAGCAGGTCGCCCGGCTTTACCCGGCAACAGACGGCGCAGGGTTGACTGCTGCAAGTCAGCCACAAAAGCCGGGGAGCCCAACGCCCAGCCCGACAAGGCACTGCGTGTGAGTTGGACTTGGTCGGTATGCGCCGAACCGGATTGAATGAGGTCGTTGTACGCCGCTTCCCGGGCGAACGGGGTGTTGCCCAAGCCCCAAAATAGGGCGTGCGGCGTCACCAATTTGTCGCTCAGCTGCCCAATACAGTGCCGATGGCTGGACCACTTGAAGTCAGCCGCTTGCCCCACCATGCCCGCACGCACCGGGTTCAGGTCGATGTAAACCATGCAGGCCAAAAGATAGCGCTCACTCTCAATCAGATTGCTGCGGTAGCGCCCTTCCCACAAGGTGCCCGTCCGCTGATGCCGCTGGTTGAAGTAGCGCACATAGGCCCTGCCGACCGCCTGCATCATCTGCGGCAGACCTTGGTCGGTCGTGGGGGTGACCAGCAAATGAAAGTGGTTGTCCATGACCACATAGGCATGGATCGCCAGCTTGAAGGTCTTCGCATGCTCATGCCACAGCGCCAGCAGGCGCTCACGGTCAGCGTCATCGCGCACGATGGCCTGGCGGTCATTGCCGCGCTGGATGACGTGGTGCGGGTAAGCGGCAACGGTGAGGCGGGGTTGGCGTGCCATGAGGGACTCCCTCCAAATGAGAAAAGCTCAGTTTAATAGGGATCTGACCCCGATTAATCAAGGCCAACGGCCATATGCGGATACCGCCCCCCCATCAGATCCGCCACCCCGAACTCCTGGAGCAGCGCCACCAATCGGTCCCCGGAGGCGCGCTTTTTCTGGCCGGTGTACTTGGCCAAAATCAGCTCGTTTTTCATGCTGTGCTCCCAGCCGACCAGTTCGGTCACGGTCACTTGGTAGCCTTGTGATTCCAGGTAAAGGCAACGCAGCACATTGGTGAGCTGGCTGCCCACTTCGCGGGTGTGCAAGGGGTGACGCCAGAGCTCGGCCAAAGGGGTGCGCTGCAGGTTCAGCGCTTTGTTCTGGTTGAGAGCCCGCGCCAGTTCGGCCTGGCAGCAGGGCACCAACACCATGTATTTGGCTTTCTTTTGCAGGCCAAAGGCAATGGCGTCGTCGGTGGCGGTGTCGCAGGCGTGCAGCGCGGTGACCACGTCGATCTGATCGGGCATCTCGTCGCTTTGGGTGGACTCGGCCACGCTCACGTTCAAAAAGCGCATGCGCTCAAAGCCCAGCTTCAGGGCCAGTGCCTTGGACGATTCGACCAATTCGCTGCGCGTCTCGATGCCGTAGATGCTGCCGTGGCCCAGCGCTTTGAAAAACAGGTCGTAAATAATGAAACCCAGGTACGACTTGCCTGCACCGTGGTCGGCGAGCGTGGGGCCTTGGTCGCTGACAGGCAACTCAAGCAACAGCTTTTCGATGAACTGGAACAGGTGGTAGACCTGCTTGAGTTTGCGGCGTGAGTCCTGGTTGAGCTTGCCGTCTCGGGTCAGGATGTGCAGTTGCTTGAGCAGCTCAATGGACTGCCCTGGGCGGACTTCGGGGGGAAGTTCAGAAACAGACGCTGCAGATGGGCTTTTTTTCATGGTGTTTGATGTTGTAGCGGTCCCCGACCGCGGTGCATGACTGCCTTTTTTTCGGCCAGAGACCGTTGCTGAAAGCTCAGTGGGACCGCGGCTCAGTCAGTCTTTCGGGCTTCAGTCATGCGGCCCGACGTCGAGCGCTTTCCAACCCTGCGCTCCCAACTTCTCCATCGTGGCGATGTTGGTTTCGTAGATCATTTCGGCCTCAGGAAAGGCCTCCACCGCCCGGTCGATGCTTTCCTCGCGGATCAAATGCAGTGTGGGGTAAGGCGATCGGTTGGTGAAGTTGCCGACATCGTCGGGTTCGGTATCCGCAAACTGGAATTGAGGGTGGAAACTCGCCACTTGAAATTCGCCTTCCATGTCCAGCTCTTGCAAGACCGCATCCGCCTCGTCCAGAAAATCGTTGAAAGCCAGAAAATCTTGCAGCATCTGGGGAATGATGAGCAAAACGGTTTCACGTTCATCGGCAGGTGCCGCCGCCAAAGCTTGCAACTGTTCAATCAACTCATCGCGCAAGCCCTCCAGCCCTTTGGCCTCGCTCACCACGCAATGGATCAGACCCTTGACGTGCGGGGCTTTCGCAAAAGGACACAGGTTCAGGCCGATCACGGCGCGTTCCAGCCAGCGCACGGTGTCAGCGATTTCAGGGGTATTTATATCGTTCATAGCGGTCATTTTGCCTGCGTGTGCAAGCGCCCAGCCGCCCAAGCCAACACCGCCCCCACCACACAACATCCCACCGTGACCCAAGGCGTGAACTGCCAGCCACCCGCATGAGCGGCCACCGCGGCCACCACGGGTGGACCCACAAACTGGCCCAGGGCCGAGAGCTGCTGCACCCAGCCCACGGTGGTGGCCACTTGCTGCTCCCCCGGGGCCAGGCGAACCGCCAAACTGAACAGCGTGCCCGGCACCAGACCGCCCATGCCCGAAAACAGCAGCACCCCGGCAAAGCGCAACCAAGGCTGGCCTTGGGTCAGCGCGGCAAAGGCCACGGTGCTGCCCAGCGCCATGGCGCCAAAGCCCAGCCACAGCGTAGCGCGAGGTGCCCAGCCACGCTGCAGCAGGCGGCCTGACACCAGGTTACCGATGATGTTCACGGCTGCCGCTAGGGCCGTGAGGACGCCCAGCAGCGCACCGCTCACGCCGGCAGCGGCATAAATGGAGGGCAGAAAACCGACCACAGCCAGCCACTGGCCCGAATACATGGCAAAAGTCAGCGCCACCAGCCAAGGGCCAGGGGCTCGCAGTGTGCGGCGCAAGCGCTGCCACGCACCGTTGTGTCTTCGGGTTTCATCAGACATCTGGTCGCTGAGTTGGCCCACAGGCGGATCAGAAGGCACGCTGTGCAGCAGCAACATCGCCATGCCCAGGGACACAGCGGCAAACAGCCACCACCATGCGCCCCAGCCCCAAGCCGGAATGAACAGCGGTCCGACCAACAGGGCCAGCGCGGTGCCGGTGGGCATGTAAGCACCCCACACGCCCAGCATGCCGGACAGTTGCGCTGGCGGCACCAAGCGGCGAATCAGCGCGGGTGCGGGCAGTGCCACCCATAAAAAGCCCAGGCCTTCGATGGCCCGCAGCGCCAGCAAGGCGGTGACCGAAGTCGCAAAGCCGCCCAGCGCGCTGGCCAGCGCCAGCAGGCACAAGCCGCTCAGCATGCTGCGCTTGAGGCCCATGCCATCGGCCCACAAGCCCATGAACACCGCCAGGCTCAAACCGGCCAATTGCACGATGGACAAGAGGAAACCGGACTGCACCAGCGTCAGGCCCAGATCGGCCTGCAAGGCGGGCAAAGCCGGGGGCAACTTGCCCACCTGCAAGGCTGCGACCACGCCCGCCAGCACCACCAGCCAGGCGGTGTGGTCAGTGCGTGACGGACTCACAGCAGTTTTCTCCCCGTGAGGCGTTCTTGTTCGCGCAGTGCAAAGCGGTCCGTCATGCCCGCGATGTAGTCGGCCACGGAGCGGTGCAGGTCAGCGCCCGAGGCAAAACCCGTGGGCATTTCTGTGGGTTGGTCCACATACGCCCTGAACAATTCGCGCACGGCTTGCTGGGCCTGCAAGGTGTTCTGCATCACCTGAGGATGGCGGTACAAACTGGTGAATAGAAATTTCTTGAGCGCAGCGGAGCGCGTCTTCATGTCGGCACTGAAGGCCACCAGCGGTCCGGCCTGGCGGGCTTCGTCCACCGTCTTGACGCCAGCCTGCGCCACCGCCAAACGGGTGGTGTGGATCACGTCGTACACCTGGTCGCTCAGCATGCGGCGAATGGTTTCGTACAACAGGCGACGGGGCTTTTGCGCCAACGCAGGGTGCTCGGCCAGCGCTTGCTGGTGGTAGTGGGCAAACAGCTCGACCGCCAGCAACTGCTCCATGCTGATCAGGCCTGAGCGCACGCCGTCGTCGATGTCGTGCGCGTTGTAGGCAATGGCATCGGCCAGGTTGCACAGCTGAGCCTCCAGACTGGGCTGAGTGTGGTCAATAAAGCGCCGCCCCACTCCGCCCGGCTCGGTCTGCTCCAAGTGCTCGGCGTTGATGCGAGAGCAATGCTTGAGCACGCCCTCACGGGTTTCAAAACTCAGGTTCAGCCCGTCAAACGCAGGGTATCGTTCTTCCAGTTTGTCGACCACGCGCAGGCTTTGCAGGTTGTGCTCAAAGCCGCCGTGCCCGGCCATGCATTCGTTCAACGCGTCTTGCCCCGCGTGCCCGAAAGGCGTGTGGCCCAGGTCGTGCGCCAGCGACACAGCCTCGACCAGGTCTTCGTTCAAACCCAAAGCGCGGGCAATCGAACGGCCCAGCTGCGCCACTTCCAGTGAATGTGTCAAGCGGGTGCGGAACAAATCGCCTTCGTGGTTCAGGAACACCTGGGTTTTGTAAACCAATCGCCGAAAAGCGGTGGAGTGCACGATGCGGTCACGGTCACGTTGAAACGCGTTGCGAGTGGGCGCAGCGGGCTCGGCAATGCGGCGCCCTCGGGTCTGCGCAGGATGGCAAGCCAAGGCATCCAGGCTGCCCATGCCCTGCGGGGTCAAGCCTGGCCATTGCATGGCATTGGCGTGCATGGGGTTCAGGCGCAGCAGGCGTTGATCACGTCGCGCACCATGTCATCGGGGGCACCGCACACGGTGGCCTGACCGGGACCGTCGATCACCACAAACTGGATGTCACCCGCCACGGATTTTTTATCCAGTCGCATGTGCGCGATGTAATGCCCGGCGTTATCGGCAGCATCGATCACGGGGCCGCGAACCGGCAAACCGGCGCGCACAAGCAAGGTTTTGAGTCGGGCCACAAATGCGGCATCGACCTTGCCCAGCCGATGCGACAGTTCGGCGGCCATGACCATGCCACAGCCCACGGCCTCACCATGCAGCCAGACGCCAAAGCCCAACCCGGCTTCAATGGCGTGGCCAAAGGTGTGGCCAAAGTTCAGGATGGCGCGCAGCCCGGCTTCGCGCTCGTCTTGCCCGACGACCCAGGCCTTGATCTCGCAGCTGCGTTTGACGGCATGGGCCAGGGCCTGGGGGTCTTGCCCCATGAGCGCGTCGATGTTGGCCTCCATCCAATCCAGAAAGGCCATGTCGGCAATCGGGCCGTATTTGATGACTTCTGCCAGACCTGCGCTCAGCTCACGCTGTGGCAAGGTCTTGAGTGTGCCCAAATCACAGACCACGCGGCGCGGTTGGTAAAACGCGCCAATCATATTTTTGCCCAGCGGGTGGTTGATGGCGGTTTTGCCACCCACCGACGAATCAACCTGCGCGAGCAGCGTGGTGGGGACCTGCACAAAAGGCACCCCGCGCATATAGCTGGCAGCGGCAAAGCCGGTCATGTCACCCACCACACCACCGCCCAGCGCAAACAGCACCGTCTTGCGATCACAGCCTTTGGACAACAGCGCGTCAAAAATGAGGTTCAAGGTTTGCCAGTCCTTGTGGGCTTCACCATCGGGCAGCACCACGGTGTGCACTTGTTTGTAATGCGGGCTGATGGCGTTGCGCAAAGCGGCTTCATAAAGTGGCGCGATCGTCTCGTTGGTGACGATCATGGCGGTCTGGGCCTTGGGCAAACCTGACCAGGTTTCGGGGTGACTCAGCAGGCCCTGCCCGATGTGGATGTCGTAACTGCGGTCATCCAGTGAAATGGCGACCTGTTCAAGGGTGGGTTTTTGCTCGGACATAGGCCGCAAGTGTAGGGGCTTTGGCCAAATTTCAGGGGCTGGCGGGTGGTGCAGGGGTGCTGCACAGGGGCAAGTGTCCTGCCAGTTCAAGTTGCATGACGATCATGTTGACCAAGGTGGCCACCGAAGGGCGCCCGGTTTCGATGACGAAATGCGCCGTCTCTCGGTACAAAGGGTCACGCGCCTCAAACAAATCACGCAAGCGGCCAAGCGGATCGTCCACCTGCAGCAAAGGCCTCGCCGTATCACGGCGCACCCGGCGAAACACGTCTTCCGGCGTCGATCGCAGGTAAAGCACATGGCCTCGCTCGCGCAAATGGCGCCGATTGGCTTCTCGCAAGACAGCACCACCGCCGGTGGCGATCACACCCTCGTGGGTACGGGTCAGATCGTCCAGCACCTGTTGCTCCACATCGCGAAAACGGTCTTCTCCTTCGCGGGCAAAGAACTCGCGGATCGAGCAGCCCAAACGCTGTTCGATCACATGGTCAGAGTCGACAAAAGGCAGGCCCAATCGGCGTGCCAACTGCCTGCCGATGGTGGTTTTGCCCGAGCCAGGAAGGCCCACGAAGATGATGCTCAAGGAAGTCTCACACTGAAAATATCTGCCAGGTCACAGCCAAAAATGGCCAACGGCTCCATGCATTCAAGTGTATTCGACCCGCCCGGCAGCTGCGGGCCTAGAGGCTGAGGTGTCGGGCAAGACGGCGCGCACCTTGACACGCCTCAGGGCGGCAGCGTGGCGGGCCCATCGGCCATCACCCGGGGCGTCAGGAAAATCAATAACTCGCTTTTGCGCTGGGTGTGGTCGCGGTTTTTGAACAGCCAGCCCAAACCAGGCACATCGCCCAGACCCGGCACTTTGGCTTCATCCTGGCGATTGGTTTCTTCGTAAATGCCGCCCAGCACGACCGTGCCACCGTCTTCCACCCGCACCTGGGTCTTTACATGTTTGGTGTTGATGGCGTAGCCAGCGGGCGTGATTTGCCCCACGCTGTCACGATTCACATCCACATCCAGCACCACCGAGCCATCGGGGGTGATTTGGGGGGTGACCTCCAGCTTCAAGTTGGCCTTCCTGAAAGAAATCACCGTCACGCCATTGCCTGCAGCGGTTTGGTAGGGCAACTCGGTGCCCTGCTCAATCAGTGCTTTGGTCTGGTCGGCGGTCACCACGCGGGGACGCGACACCACCTTGCCCAGCCCCGCCGCCTCCAGGGCCGAAATCTCCAGATTGATGAAGCGGTCTGCGGCCGCATTGAACAGCGACACGGCAAATGTGGCCGGTGCATGGAGGGTTTGCCCCGCTGAGCCTGCAGGCAGGTTGACCTGATTGCCAACCAGCGTGCCAGCCGCGGCGGGCTGGTTGCTGGCCCCCACGGCCAAAGTGCTGGACTTGCCCTGTGACCGCAAAGGAATCGCCAGACCAGCGCCCAGTCGTACGCCCAGCGACTGGCCAAACTGGTCATCGGCCTCCACGATGCGCGCCTCGATCAGAATCTGACGGACCGGCACATCCAGTTGTGCCAACATTTTTTCAAGATTCAGCAAACGCTCGGGCAGGTCTGAAATAAAAAGCTGGTTGGTTCTGGGCTCCGCCAGCACACTGCCGCGAGGACTCAACCAACGCCCACCTGCACTGCCCACTGCGCCACCTTGCAAGCGCTGAGCCACTTCGGTGGCCCGGGCATATTGCAAACGCAAAGACAGCATGTGCAACGGGCTCACCGCATCCAAGGCGGCTTGTGCATCGAGTTTCTTTTTTTCACGAAGCGCCCATTCGCCCTGTGGCGCCACCCACAACACGCCCCCCTCCTGACGCGAAACCAGGCCCTTGGATTGCAAAACAATGTGCAGGGCTTGCTGCCACGGCACCTCATTGAGCCTGACACTCACCAGTCCGCTGACGCTGTCAGACGGCACCAGGTTCCAACCCGAAAAATCAGCAAACACCTGCAGCAAGGCTTTCACGTCGATGTTCTGAAAGTTCAAGCTGATGGGCTTGTCGTCGTGTGCGGGCAAGGGCTTGGCCGTCGTCTGCAGTTCAAGCGGCATGGTCAGAATCGTTGAGATGCCGATGGTTTGCGCCTGCGCCTGCGCCGACAAGACGGCGCAAAAGCACATGGCCCACATGCGCGGGTGAAAGCGGCATTTTTTGAAGTCCATCATCATTTTTTTCCGTTCCCTGTTGGGCTGTCAGCCGTTGTCGCATCCCAATAAAGACCCACCAAGGGCTCTTGTGCCCGGCGCAAACTCACCCCTGCATCGGTGATGGCAACGACCCGGTGCCCCTCCAGCGTCACATGTTGGCCCTTGGACACCTTGGTCCAATGGGGTCCAGCCGACAAGATCGCTTGCCGATCTGTCCCTTGACGCCAAAGCCCCATCAGGCGCACACGGTCCAGGGGCCAATGCCGCGGGTCTTGCGGCAACGTCTCTTGGGCGAACGCGCCCGCAGTGCCCGGCACATTTGACGGTTTGAGGTCCATCTTTGCCAACGCCAGCGCAGCATCGCCCGCCTTGGGCAAAGCCACTGCATGCGCCAGTGCAAACAGCGCTGCGCGCCCTTGCACCGCCTGTGTGTTCTCTATCGGTGCGGGGGTCAACCACCCAGCCTGAGCAGACCCCTCAGGCACCGCAATCTCAAGTGGGCGCATCCAGACGCGCAGCACGGCATCGATCTGCACCTCGTCAGGGTTGGCCGTCGCCACCACGCTGATGCGGTCCAGGGCGCACAACGGACCGGTCCAGACGCACGCAGCCCACATGCGCGCCCAATCCTCAAACCGCCCGCGCAATTGAACGGTCATGACTTGGCTGGACAATCCGCCATGGTGGGCATCAGCCACTGTGGGTGGCATGGGCCGCAAAGACAGCAACTGCAAACCATGCTGGATCAACACCTGTTGTACATCACTCCAAATATTTTCTTGCCGAGTCGCATCTGGCAAGCTGGTCAGCATGCTCCTTTCGACTGACGACAGCGACTTTGCAGTTGGGGCCGACAACACGCTAGGCAATGTCGCCATTTGCTGGCGCAAGCCTGCCACGGCCAGCACCGACTTGGCATGCCCCTCACTCTGCTCGGCGTGAGACAACCACACGCCCCACAGGCCCAAGGCCAAACCAGACAGTGCAAAACCCCAACGGCGCAGCCAACGCTCGGCGAGCCTTTGCAGGTGCGGCCAGCGCAATGTCCCCATGGGGCTGGCGTCCTGGTTCATGGCTTGGATGCAGGCGTGAGTGAGGGTGGGGTCTTCAAGGCGCCGTTGACTGCAGGCCAGGGGGCTTGCCAGACAAAACTGACCTCTTCGCCAGGCCCGACCGTGATGCTCGTCAGAGCAACCGTTTGGTCCAGTTGATCAGACAGGTTTTGCCGGGTTTCGGTCATGGCATCGAAACGGGCGATCGTGCCTTGCAGCTCGATTTTTTCGGCCTGTGCTTGTAGGCGCTGCAAACGAAGGCCATGCCTCTGGGACTCTTTGTGCAATGCGTCGTGCAACGAAACCCACGCCTGCTGGTGCAGGGCAATTTGCTTGAGCTGGCCCAGTTGCTCAGTCTGCAAGCGCGATCGGGTTTGGCGCTCGACGGCTTCTGTGACCCGTTGTGAGCGCGCAGCCAAAGCCTCTTGCAATTGGCTTTGCTCTTGCAGCAGCCGCGCGGTCTGAACCGCTTGCCATTGCTGCGCCCCCCAAGCCAGCGCACCGCCCAAGAACAGCCCGGCCAGCCCACTCCACCAGCGGTGGAAAACTTTGTTTTGCCGGGCCAGTCCCGGATACTGAAGCAGATTGAGGTCGCGCATCACAGCCAAGCCTTCAGGGCCAGGCCAGAGGCCACCAAACGGGGGCCCGTCGGCGTAGCCAGGACTTGGCGAGCGGCCTCTTGGATGACCCCATCCAGTTCCATGGGAATGTATTCCTGGACTGAACGGCTCACGCTGCTCAGCCGAAATTGCCAGTCTTGCGGCGGCTGGGTCAGCAAACTGGCCACCCCACCCTGTAAAGCCAGCAAGGCGCGCTCTGCCGCCTGGAATTCGGACTCGACAGTCGCCAGCCGCCATCCCGCAGCGCGCGTGCAACTCTTAAAACGGTTCAGGAGGGCCTGTGCACAGCCCATCCAATGCACACGCTGCACAAGGCCCCCGGGGGATGGCTCAAGTTCAAAATCAAAATTCACCGCTTCGGGCGCCAACTGCAGGGCCTGCGACACCTCCAACTGGACCTCGTACAGCCACTCTGTTTTGGGTAAATGTGCTGGGAAATCGATGTGGCCTTTTTGCAGTTGGTCGGCGGGCAATGCCATGTTCAGACGATGACGGAACCCGCCACGTGAGCGGCCCTTTTGACGCAAGTGCTGACTCAACCAACGCATGTCAGAGACATCCATCTCCACAGGGGGTTGCAAAGACAAGCTGGTGTGGACTTTCACCAAGTCTTGCTTTGGCCGCATCAAGCCGACCAAAGCCCAGGCCTCGCCTTCAGGAGCCAAGCCCCAGGCATGTCGGCCAGAACCCAGGGCCAAACGCCGCCACCACTGCGCCAATGCCTGCATGCTGAGCCTCCCTGGAAACGGCCTGAATGGTCTTTGCAAAAAGGTTTTGTAACATGAATAAGCGTTCGTGACAATTTTTTTGAAAACAAAATAGTTTGTTTTGATTTGCAAAAGATCTCTGCAACAGGTGCGGGATTTTTATAATGGCCAGCAGCCCGCACCTTGTTGGCTGCCCCAACAGCCCACCTATGCCATCCAAAGACACCGCCTCCTCAGAAAAGCAACGCCATGAAGGGCTTTACCCTTCGCCCACCTTCATGTCGTGGGTCGTCAAGCTGGTCTTGTGGGCCGCGGGCCTCATGGTCGCCGGGCTGTTGTCCATCCTCATGGTGGTGGGTGTGGCCATGGTGATCGCCTACCCGAACCTGCCCGATATTTCCGACCTGGCGGACTACAAACCCAAATTGCCCCTGCGTGTTTTCACAGAAGATGGCCAGCTGATGGGCGAATTCGGCGAAGAACGCCGTAATCTCACGCCCATCAAGGAGATACCGCAAGTGATGAAAGACGCGGTTTTGTCCATCGAAGACAACCGGTTTTACCAACATGGCGGTGTGGATTACCTGGGCATCTTGCGCGCGGGCATCGCCAATTTGGGCCGCATGAAGAGCCAGGGCGCTTCGACCATCACCATGCAAGTGGCACGCAACGTGTACCTGTCTTCCGAAAAAACATACACCCGCAAAATTTATGAAATTTTGCTGACTTACAAACTCGAGCACATGCTGACCAAGGACCAGATCCTTGAGATCTACATGAACCAGATTTTCTTGGGCAACCGGGCTTACGGTTTTGCCTCTGCCGCAGAAACCTACTTTGGCAAACCGCTCAAGGACATCAGCATTGCCGAAGCCGCCATGCTGGCAGGACTGCCCAAAGCACCCTCGGCCTACAACCCGATCAGCAACCCCAAACGTGCCCGCTCGCGCCAGCTCTACATCATCGAGCGCATGGAAGACAACAAGTACATCAGCGCAGCCCAGGCAAAAGCCGCCAAGACAGAGCCCCTCAAGTTGCGCTCGGCCGCTGACAAAAAAATCCTGCACGCCGAATACGTGGCCGAAACCGTGCGGCAAATGGTCTTTGCCCAATACGGCCAAGAAACCTACACACGGGGTTTGAACGTTTACACCACTGTGCAATCGACCGAGCAGATGGCCGCCTACAAGGCCTTGCGACAGGGCATCATGGACTTTGAGCGCCGCCAGATTTACCGGGGCCCAGAGAAATTCATTGACCTGCCCGCAGACCCCAAAAAAATGGAAGATGCGATCGATGACGCACTGGAAGACCACCCCGACAACGGCGATGTGCTGTCGGCGGTGGTGCTCGAAGCCTCCCCCCGCAAAGTGGTGGTGATTCGCCAAAACAGCGAGCAAATCACCATCACGGGTGACGGCCTCAAGCCAGCGCAATCGGGCCTGTCGGACAAGACGCCCCCGGCCAAACAAGTTCGAAAAGGCGCCCTGATTCGCATCACGCAAACACCCAAAGGCGCCTGGGAAATCACCCAGCTACCCGAGGTGGAAGGCGCCTTGATCGCAATCACCCCCCAGTCTGGTGCCATTCGGGCCTTGGTCGGGGGATTTGACTTTGCCAAAAACAAGTTCAACCATGTCACGCAGGCCTGGCGGCAGCCGGGCTCCAGCTTCAAACCCTTCATTTATTCGGCAGCACTCGAAAAAGGCTTCACACCCGCCACCATGGTCAACGATGCGCCTTTGTTTTTTGACAGCGGCATCACCGGGGGGCAGCCCTGGGAGCCCAAAAACTACGACGGCAAATTTGACGGCCTCATGAGTTTGCGCACTGGCCTGGCCAAGTCCAAAAACATGGTTTCGATCCGGGTGTTGCAGGCGGTGGGTGCGCGCCCAGCTCAAGAGTGGGTCACCCGCTTTGGTTTTGACGAAGACAAACACCCTGCCTATTTAACGATGGCACTGGGTGCTGGCTCGGTCACACCCATGCAAATGGCGACGGGCTATTCGGTGTTTGCCAATGGGGGTCACCGGGTTCAGCCGCACTTGATCACGCGCATCGCCGACTACAAGGACCGGGTGCTGGTAGACAGCCCTGCGGTGACACAACTGGGCGAGACCCCGGCCATTCCTGCGCGCAATGCCTATGTCATGACCAGTTTGTTGCAAGAAGTCACGCGCTCGGGGACAGCAGCGCGCGCCCAAAGCACCCTCAGGCGACCGGATATTTACGGCAAAACTGGCACCACCAACGATGCAATGGATGCTTGGTTCGCAGGCTACCAGCCCAATCTGGCAGCGGTGGTCTGGATCGGCTATGACACCCCACGCAAGCTGGGTGACCGTGAAACAGGTGGGGGCCTGAGCTTGCCTGTCTGGATCAGCTTCATGGAGACTGCTTTGCGCAGCTTCCCCGTTTCAGAGCTCCCCGTGCCAGGGGGATTGGTGAACATCGGGGGCGATTGGGTGTACGAGGAGTACGCCAAGGGCGGTTCCGTCACCAGCCTGGGTGCGGGCGGCGATGGCTCGGGCAAAGCCCAGAACGCCCTGCCCCCGGCCGAAGAACGCAACCGGATTCTGGATCTGTTCAGGAATTGAAGAACAGTAAGAAACGCCCACCCCTCAGGCAAGGGGTTGGCCTTTGGGTAAATTTCAGGGCTTGAAGGACAGGTTTTGACCCGCTTGTTCCGTGGCATACCGCGACAAGCTTTCCCAAAATTCGCCTTGCCCCTTGCTGTCCATCCAGTGCTCGCCGTCAAACCTGTAATGGAAGCCTCCGCAGCGGGCGGCCAACCACACCTCTTGCAGGGGCTTTTGCAGGTTGATCACGATCTGGCTTCGATTGGGGAAAGTCAGTGTGACCATGCCGCCCGTGCGCTGGTTGTCGATGTCCGCATCGGTGTCGTCGTTCAGGCGATCACTGCTGATCTCTACGCCCGCCAACAGGCGTTCAGCTTGGTCCAGAAATTCAAGGTCGGTCATTACAATCGCAGCATGTTGAAGAACTTGAAGATTCTAGTCACCGCGCATGCCCTTGTTGGCGGTGCGGCGATGTTGGGCGCATGCGGCCAAAAAGGCCCCTTGTTTTTACCCAACACACCGGAGTCGGCCGGTCGCGCCACCTTGCCTAAGACTTTGAAGCCCTGGCCTCAGCAAGCTACGCCTGCCATGCCCGACGTGACGCCCCGTTCTCCGACCGAAACCACTGCACCGGTTGTCGCACCATCGGGTGCCCCCGTCACAGCCCCCCCGACTGCTCCTTCGGCCCCAAAAGCCACCCCACAATGAACGCATCTGTCACACCCCAAGGCCTGCCTGGCCAGCCACACATCGCCTATGCAGGCGGTCAACTCATGGTCGAGGGCGTGCGCCTGTCTGATCTGGCCCGCGAGTACGGCACCCCACTTTTTGTTTATTCCAAGGCGGCCATGCTGTCGGCACTGGGCGCTTACCAGCGCGGCTTTGCCGGGCGCAAGGCCCAAATTTGTTATGCCATGAAGGCCAACTCCGGCCTGGCGGTGTTGCAGGTTTTTGCCGAAGCGGGCTGCGGGTTTGACATCGTTTCCGGTGGTGAGTTGGCCCGGGTGCTGGCCGCAGGGGGCGATCCGGCCAAAGTGATTTTTTCAGGTGTGGGCAAAACCCGGGCCGAGATGAAACAGGCCCTGCAAGTCGGCATCGGTTGCTTCAACGTGGAAAGCGAAGCCGAACTTGACGTGCTGAGCGCGGTGGCGACTGGTTTGGGCATGACAGCGCCCGTCAGCCTGCGTGTGAATCCCAATGTGGACCCCAAAACCCACCCATACATTTCAACTGGCCTGAAGGGCAACAAATTCGGCATTGCGCACGAAGACACTTTGCGCGCCTACCGCCACGCCGCCAGTCTGCCAGGCCTGAAAGTGGTGGGCATCGACTGCCACATCGGCTCGCAAATCACCGAAGCCACACCCTATCTGGATGCCATGGACCGGGTGCTGGACTTGGTGGCTGAGATCGAGGCAGCAGGCATTGCCATTCACCACATCGACTTTGGCGGAGGCCTGGGCATCAACTACAACGGCGATACGCCGCCCGAGGCCGATGCCCTGTGGGCACAACTGCTGGCCAAGCTGGATGCGCGCGGCTATGGCCAGCGCCAGCTCATGATCGAGCCAGGCCGCTCCCTGGTGGGCAATGCCGGGGTGTGTCTGACCGAAGTGCTCTACCTCAAGCCCGGTGAACAAAAGAACTTTTGCATCATCGACGCGGCGATGAACGACTTGCCGCGTCCTGCGATGTACCAGGCTTTTCACCACATCGTGCCGGTGATGCCCCAGCCAGGCCAAGGCAGCCTTTATGACGTGGTGGGCCCAGTGTGTGAAAGCGGCGACTGGATTGGCCGTGACCGCCAACTGCAAGTTCAGACCGGTGACACACTGGCCGTGCTGTCTGCAGGCGCGTATTGCATGAGCATGGCCAGCAACTACAACACCCGAGGCCGGGCCGCTGAAATACTGGTGGACGGCACCCAAGCCCATTTGATTCGCCAGCGCGAATCGGCGTTTGACACCTTTGCGCTGGAGCAACTGGTCGGCTGATGCTGGGTGCGCGGAAAGGCCCGCCAAGCCATGCGCCAGACCGCGGTGCAGACACCCTCAACACAAAGGATCAAGCGATCAAGCGCTTGACGGACTGCGCATGCGCCGCGCCAGCCGCCAGCCCAGCAAGCCGATGAGGATGGCCGCGTAAACCAGCACCTCGGCAAAATTTTGTTTGCCCGCACGCATCCACCAAAAATGCAGGATGGCCAGCACAGCTACCACGTAAATCCCGCGGTGCAGGGCCTGCCAGCGGCGTGCACCCAGCCAGCGGATGGCACGGTTGAACGAGGTGGCAGCCAGCGCCAGCAAGATCAAAAAAGCGCTGAAACCCACCAGTATAAAAGGCCGTTTGGGGATGTCCTGGACGATGTCGCCCCACTCAAAACCCAT
This sequence comes from Limnohabitans sp., assembly GCF_044361985.1. Lineage (GTDB taxonomy): Bacteria > Pseudomonadota > Gammaproteobacteria > Burkholderiales > Burkholderiaceae_C > Limnohabitans_A. The sequence continues at coordinate 38,837 of NZ_JBIKHV010000012.1, forward strand.
GTCAAACCACGTGTAGCACAGCAGGTGCAAACAGACATAAAAAAACGTCAGCAAACCCAACATGCGCCTGAAACGAACCAGTTCGGGCCAAGCCAGCAGCTGGCGCAAGGGCGTGACCGCCAACACCACACACAGACTGCGCAGTGTCCAGTCACCAGTGGCACGGATCAGGGCTTCGGCCGGGTTGGCTCCCAGCTGGTCTTGCCAGATTTGCCCCCCCAGCCAAGCCATGGGCAGCAAGCCCAGCACCAGCAATGCCCACCAAGTGGCAGGGTGACGCAAGGCCTGCCTCATGCGGCCCAGGCTTTGGCACGCCCAGCCCCCATCTGTTCAAGCCCCATCCACAAGGGCCTGCCAGGATCGGCCAAGCCCTGCATCAGAAAAACTTTTTCAGGTCCATGCCGGCATACAACTGGCCCACTTGCGCCTCGTAACCGTTGAACATGAGCGTTTTGCGTTTTTTAGCCAGCAGCCCGTCTTCGCCAATGCGCCGCTCAGTGGCCTGGCTCCAGCGGGGGTGGTCCACCAAAGGGTTGACGTTGGAATAAAAGCCGTACTCTTGCGGTGCAGCCTTTTCCCAGGATGACACGGGTTGCTTGTCGGTGAAGCGAATCTTGACCAAACTCTTGCCGCTCTTGAAGCCGTACTTCCACGGCACCACCAAGCGCAGCGGCGCGCCGTTTTGCTTGGGCATGACTTCGCCATACATGCCAAAGGCCAGCAGGGTCAGCGGGTGCATGGCTTCGTCCATGCGCAGACCTTCCGCATAAGGCCAGTCGAGCGACCCACTCCGAAGGCCTGGCATGGTCTTGGGGTCAGCCTGGGTGATGAATTCAACAAACTTGGCCCCGGGCAAAGGCTCCACACGCTGGATCAGTTGGGCCACTGAATAGCCTATCCAGGGGATCACCATCGACCAGCCTTCCACACAGCGCATGCGGTAGATGCGCTCTTCCATCGCGCTGATCTTCATGAGGTCTTCCAGGCCGTAGCGCCCTGGCTTTTTCACCAGCCCTTCAATCTCCACGGTCCAGGGCTGGGTGATGAGGGTGTGTGCCCTCTTGGCGGGGTCGGACTTGTCGGTACCGAATTCGTAAAAATTGTTGTAGGTGGTGGCGTCTTTGTAGGACGTGGGCTTGTCCATGGTCATGGCACCCGGGACGGCTGAAGCGCCCGAAGCCAACGCGGCCAATTGGCCGGACCGTGCTGTTTGCGCCTGGGCCTCGCGCAGCCCCCATGCTGTTAAGGCAAGACCTGCAGAGCCTGTGGCCAAAGTCCGAATGAGGTCTCTGCGGGTTTGGTAAATCGGCTCGGGCGTGATTTCACTGGACAAGGGCGTAGTGAAACCGGATCGATTGGAGTAACTGCGCATGGAAGCTCCTTGGTAGAAAAATGGCACGAGGTGGGGACACTGAACAGTTCGCCGGACAAGGCAAGAAAGTTACACCCAGGCCAGCACTACAAAGTGCCGTAGCTGTGCAAGCCGCTCAAGAACATGTTGACGCCCAGGAACGCAAAGGTGGTGACCGCTAAGCCCATCAAGGCCCACCAAGCCGCTACCGTGCCGCGCAGGCCCTTCATCAGGCGCATGTGCAGCCAAGCTGCGTAGTTGAGCCAGACAATCAAGGCCCAGGTTTCTTTCGGATCCCAGCTCCAGTAACCGCCCCAGGCCTCAGCGGCCCACAAGGCACCCAGCACCGTGGCGATGGTAAAGAAAGCGAAGCCGACTGCGATGGATTTGTACATCACATCGTCCAGCACCTCAAAGGAGGGCAAGCGCTCGGCAATGCGGCGACGACCTAACAAAATACCCGCCACGATCAGGGCGGAAATGCCGAAATAGACCATCCAATAACCACTGCCACCTTCGGTGGGTGACTTGCGAAACACCACAGGCTCAAAACACAAGACAATGCCCAGCAACCACAAAGGCGCGAGCTTGTACCAACGGGTTTCACCCGCCGTTTGCTTGATCAGGTACGCAAAGGCCACCATCGCGGCCAGCGCAAAGGTGCCATAGCCAATGAAGTTGGCAGGCACATGCAATTTCATCCACCAACTTTTGAGGGCGGGCACCAGGGGCTGAATGGCGTGCGCCTCACGCACCAGCGTGTACCACAGCAAAAAGCCCACGGCAGCACTGACCACCAGCATCACAAAAGCACCCAGAGCGCGGGTGCGGTAATGGTCTTCGTAATACAGGTAAAAGCCCGCTGTCATCCAGCAAAACATGATGAACACTTCGTACAGGTTGCTGACCGGGATGTGCCCAATGTCAGGCCCCAGTTGATGGCTTTCGTACCAACGCACCAGGGTGCCAATCAGGGCCAGACCGACGGCTACCCAGGCCATGCGCGAACCCAGTAACTCCAGTGCGTCGCCTTGGCCGCGCACAAACATGCCCGCCCAGTAAAAAACGGTGCTGATGAAAAACACCATGCTCATCCACAAGATGGCAGACTGGCTGGACAGGAAATACTTGAGGAAAAACACTTGCTCTGAACGCGCCAAGTCGCCCTGGTACAAAAAGATGGCAAACAAGGACAGGCCCGTAACCACCAGCATCAGGGTGCGCAACGGACGCCAAAACCAGGCCAGCCAGGTCACGGCCGGCACGGTGCCCACCAAAATGGCTTGCTCGTAAACATCCATCGCGTGCTGGTAACGGGTGAAGGCAAACACCATGCCCACCAGTGCCAGCAAGGCAAAGCCCCAATCGAGCGGACTGCGGCGAGAGAAATAGCCAGGATTCAAAGTCAAAGTAGTCATGCTTGGTTTTTCTCGGGACGGCCCAGCAAACGGGCTGCCAATTGGTCAAATTCTCGGTCAACGTCCAGGGTTTTTCGGTTGGACGACAGCGCCAGGGTGACATTGGCCCCCTCGGCTTGGGGCGACAACCAGACCCACAAACGACGCTCACGCACATAGAGCATCGCAAAAATCCCCAGAATCAGGAAAAAACAGCCCAAATAAACCACGTTTTTTCCCGGGGCTCTGGCCACCTGAAAAACACTGGCCTGCACTTGTTTGAAGTCTTTCAGCAAAAACGTCATGGGTGCGGGGTAGAAAGGCGCATCGGACAGCGCCAGCACCGCTTGCGACATGAACCCCTGCACCTTGTCTTCGGGCAGCGGCTTGGCTTTGGCTTGCTCGCGGGCCAGCCCATCCAACTCCAGCAGCGTGCCATTCAAGATGCGTACAAACATCTCGCCTGCGCGCGCGCGCTCAGCCTCGGGCACATTGGCCTCCAGGAAGTCCGCCAGGGCCTGCAGGCCCGCCACCTTTTTGCCCTGCACCGACTCCAGGCCGGCAAACAAGCCCAATGCACGGGCGGCAGAGCCCGCCAATTGCTCGGTCAATTCAGGCCGTTGCGGGTCGACCGCCTTGCGGGCATAGCGCTGCACCGCACGCTCGCGCATGCCGGCATCGGCCAATGCCGAGCGCAAGCGCATAAAACCTTCCAGCTCGCCATTTTCATCCGCCGGTGGGCGCAGGTATCGGTAGGGCTCGCTGGGGTTCTCGCGCATGCCCAATAAAAATACGGGTACGCCATCGCCCGCATCCACCGGCAGCATGTAGTTGTTGTATTCGCGGGCCTGGCCTGCGGCATCGCGCAACTTGTAGCTCACGCTCGGGCCCACGTTGCGCAGCTCTTTGGTCTCGGTGGTTTTGTTGCCCGCCCCCAGGCGCTGGTCTATGGCACTGCGCAGATCGACTTTGCGCACATCCACAGCCTGCCCACTCGCGCCATTGCCTGACATGTTTTCCACATTGATCACACGAAGGCCAGTGAACTCTAGGCTCATTTTTTCGGGGCCATTGCTCAACTCGGTGCTGCCACCGATCGTGCCGTCCACTTCAAAAGCCCGGCTGGCCGCGGTCATCGGGATCGCACGCAGTTTCACACTGGAGCCGCCATCGTCAAAGCTGGACTGGTAAATCTCAACACCCTTGTAGCTGGCGGGGTGGTTGACCTCTACACGGGCTTCTTTTTTCTCGCCGGTGGCCTTGTCGTGGATCACGATTTCACTGGCAAAAAGTTTGGGCATGCCGGTCGAGTAATACTCGACGATGAATTTTTTGAGCTCAATGGCAAAGGGCAACTCCTGCAGCAAGATGCCGTTGGACTGGTTCAAGATCGCGGTGCTCGCTGCCGTGTCCTCGGCCACCATCAAGTTAGCGCGAAAGGCCGGGTTGCGATCCGACAACCGGTGCTGCGCTGGCACGTCCGCGATCATGCCCCCGCCGCTGTAAATGGCCTTGCCACCAAACCACATCTGGGCGCGCACCATCAAATCACCGTCCAGCAAGCCACCCACGCACACCAGCACGATGGCCGAGTGGGCCGCAATGTAGCCCAGCTTGTTGGCCGCACCGGCTTTGGCCGCCAGCATCCAGCCCATGCCCTCTGGTGTTTGACGAGACTGCAAACGCACCTTCCAGCCCCCCGTGGCCAACAATTGGCCCAGACGTTTCGCAGCCACTTCGGGCGATTCGTTCAGCTGGCCTTCTGCCTTGTGGTGAAACGCCTTGAGGCTTTGCTCACGGATATTTTCTTTGTAGGTTTTGAGATCAGCCAGAATTTTGGGCGTATTGCGGGCAATGCACAAACTGGTACTGAGTACCAGGAAGGCCAAAATCAGCAAGAACCACCAGGCGCTGTAAACCGTGTTCAGTTTCAGGGTGACAAAAAATTCGGCCCAAAACGGTCCGAACTGGTTGACGTAATTGTTGCTGGGTTCGTTTTGCTTGAGCACCGTACCGATCACCGATGCCACGCAAATGATGGTCAGCAGGGAAATCGCAAAACGCATGGACGACAAGAGTTCCAGCACAGCTTCCCGGCGAGGCGAGCCACGGTCGGATACAGCGTTGGAGGAAACAGACGTCATGGTGAAAAGGTGTCCACAAGCAAACAAAAGCGGGCCTGGGGCCCGCCAACAATGAAAAAGGCCGGAAATCCGGCCTGGGTTGTCGCATCACAGCCGGGAGTACGATTGTGGCTCAGCCAGATGATGTCCGACTGAAGACCCCATGGGACCAAGGGATTGCCCTTGGTTCAGGGGTCTCGGATGGCTGCTTAACGCAAGCCGGCAATGTAGTCGGACACCGCCTTGATTTCGCGGTCGTTCATCTTGGCAGCCACCTGGGTCATCTGGATGCTGTTTTTGCGAATACCGTCACGGAACTGCAACAGCTGCGAGATGGTGTAGTCAGCGTGCTGGCCTGACATGCGGGGGTACTGGGCAGGCATGCCTGCGCCATTGGGCGAGTGGCAGCTGGCGCAAGCGGCGATCTGGCGGTCTGGAATGCCGCCGCGGTAAATTCGCTCACCCAGGGCCACCGTGTCTTTTTCTTTGGCAAAACCAGGCTTGGCAGGCTTGGAGGCGAGCCAATAAGAGATGTTGCGCATGTCGTCATCGCTCAAACCCGCGACCATGCCGCTCATCACGGCATTGGCACGCTTGCCCGATTTGAATTCGTGCAACTGCTTCATGAGGTATTCGGGGTGTTGCTGCGACAGCTTGGGGTTGACCGGGGTGGTCGAGTTGCCGTCGGCAGCATGGCAAGCCACGCACATGGCAAAAGCGGCTTCGCCTTTGGCCAGATCAGGCTTGGCCACCACAGGTGCCGGGCCAGCTGCCATTGCAGTACCCGCCACAAAAACGGAAAGGGTGGCAGACATCAGGAGAGAAACAATTGACTTCATGGTCGTCGTCCAAAAGTTGGAAGAATGGGCGCAAAACCCAAGGATTCTACAATGAGGTCTGCGTCAGTTCCCTGACGACCCAAGGTCCCCCTGATTTATGAGCTCCAGCCCCCGCATTTCAAACTCTTCGCCCCAAGCTGCGCCTGCCACCCCTCCCGTGGTCACGCCCATGGGCTGGATGCACACCGCCCGTTTTTTGACCACTGCTGCGCAACTGCACCATTTGCCCGCGATGGACACCCCCGAAATCGCCTTTGTCGGGCGCTCCAATGCGGGCAAATCCACCTGCATCAACACGCTGACGCAAAAGAAGCAGCTCGCGTTTGCTTCCAAAAAACCCGGCCGTACCCAGCACATCAATCTTTTTGCCCTGGGCAAGCAAGGCATCACCGACACCGTCTTGGCCGATTTGCCGGGCTACGGCTACGCCGCCGTGGCCAAGATGGACAAACTGCGCTGGCAGCAAGTCATGGCCAACTACCTGGTCAGCCGCGAAAATCTGACCGGCATTGTGATGATGTGCGACCCGCGCCACGGCCTGACCGAGTTGGACGACATCCTGCTCGAAGTGATCCGTCCTCGCGTGGAGCAAGGCCTGAAGTTCCTGATCGTCCTGACCAAGGCCGACAAGCTGACCCGCGCCGAACAGGCCAAGGCCTTGTCGATTGCGCGGCTTCAAGCCGGCGGTGGCGAGGTGAAACTCTTTTCTGCCCTGAAGAAACAAGGTGTCGACGAAGTGGCCCAACTGCTGTGGGATTGGACGCATCCCGTTGCGGGCGCTGCACCTGCTGAGCCGCAAGCCCCACCCGAGGACGAACCCGAGGCAGTTGACGAGTGATCAGGGCCGGGTCTGACCTCGCCTGACCCGTCTGCTGTGGGTCTCAATGCCTCAATTGGAAGCGTTATTTCCTGTGAACAACCCCATTCAGACCTGGCAACAAGTCTTGCCCCACGGCATCACCCTCAGTTGCCGCGCCTGCGGCGAACCCGGTCGCCCTGTTTTGCTTTTCTTGCATGGCTTTCCGGAAGCCGCCTGGGTCTGGGACCCGTTGCTGTTGCATTTTTCGAAACCAGAAAACGGCGGTTATCGCTGCGTGGCCCCCCATTTGCGGGGGTACGAACGCTCCAGCGCTCCAGAAGACGTCAAGGCCTACCGGGCCAAATACCTGGTGCAGGATATCCTGGCCTTGACCGACATCGAATGCGGCGCCATGCCACTGGCCGCGCTGATTGCCCACGACTGGGGCGGCGCGGTGGCATGGAACCTGGCCAACCAGCACCCTCTGCGCCTGCGCCAACTGGTCATCATCAACTCCCCCCACCCCGGTCCACTGCTCAAGGCACTGCAAGACAACCCGGCGCAGCAAGCGGCCAGTGCTTACATGAATTTTCTGGTGCGGCCCGATGCCGCTGCCCAATTGGCCGACAACGACTTTGAACGCCTGTTTGGTTTTTTGACCGGACAAGACAACACGCTGACGTCACTGACCGCGCGGTCAACCGAGCCTGCCGCACAAGCCGCCCCTTGGCTCACCCCAAAGCTCAAGGCGCAATACCGACAGACCTGGCAACACGGCCTGCAAGGCGGGCTCAACTACTACCGCGCATCCCCTCTGCGCCCGGCGACTGCGGCCGATGCGGGCGCATCCACCGTGCAAATTCCGCCAGAAGCGCTTCGCATCGACGTGCCCACGCTGGTGCTCTGGGCACAAGACGATGTGGCCTTGCTGCCCTGCCTGACCGAGGGGCTGGACACGCACATCGCCGATTTGAAGTTGGTACCGATCCAGGGTGCCACGCATTGGGTGGTGCATGAGCAACCCGAACGTGTGATCGCTAAAATAGCCGACTTTTTAAAGCCCCAGGCTCAGTAAAACCCGGCCTCACCCTCAGGCCGGGTCTTCAAGCGCTTGTGCACCCAGTAATACTGCTCTGGCATGGTGCGCACCCAATCGGCCAGCAAGCGGTTCATGCGGGTGGTGTCCTGCACCAGGTCTTCACCAGGAAAGTCCGCCAGGGGGGCATGCACTTCGATGGCATAGCCACCCGACGTCATGCGCGTGACCACCGGGACCACCCGCGCACCTGCGGCCTTGGACAAGCGCGACAAGGAGGGCACGGTGGCGGCATTTTCGGCCCCCATGAAGGGCACAAAAATCGATTCGGTCCGCCCAAAATCCATGTCGGGTGACAGGTGCAAAGGCTCACCCTTTTTGATGCCTGTCAGTATTTGGCGCATGCCCTGGTGCCGAAAATAAGGCCGCACATTGCCCGAACGCTCGCGCCCCTGGCGCACCCAATCCTCGACCGCAGGCCGTGACTGCCCGACAAAAATGAAGGCCACAGGCCCGGGCACATCCAGTGACACGGCCATGCCACCCGCATCAAGTCCGACAAAATGCGGGGCAAACATGACCAAGGGGCCCGGTTGCTTCAAAGCCTGCACATCCCCCACCCAGCGCAGGCGCTGACGAACCAAAGCCTCGGGGGCGTGCCACAGCCAAGACCGGTCCATGACCGACTGGCCGAATGCGATGAAATGCCGATACGCCAAAGCCTTGCGCTCAGGCTCGGGCAACTCAGGCATGCACTTTTGCAGATTGACCAGCACAATCTTGCGGCGCATGACCGCGAAATGCCACAGCAACCACCCCAGGCCATAACCCACCGCCCGCACCCATGCCAGGGGCAGACGGGCAAACAAGCGCAACACACTGATCAACAAATTCACCATGGAGATTTTCAGGCCGCAGCCTGCCGCGGGTTTTTGTAGCGGGCATAACCCCAGATGTACTGCGACGGACACTGCAAGATGAGGGACTCCATGGCCTGGTTGATCTGCACCACGGCGGTGTCCAGATCGGCGGGCAATTCGTGCCCCAAGGCTTGCGTGTGCAAGCGGTAACCGCGCCCCCAAGGCAAACGCTCGCCCCAGATCAGGACGATCCGGGCACCGGTTTGCAAAGCCAAGCGGGCTGCCAAGGTCATGGTGTAGGCCGGTTTGCCAAAAAACGGCGCCCACTGGCCCATGCCCTCGGGCGGCACCTGGTCGGGCAGCAAACCCACGGCGCGGCCTGAGCGCAGGGCCTTGATCATTTGCCGAACGCCGGCCAAGTTGGTGGGCACGGCCTCCAGCCCCGGGCGCTGGCGGGCGATGCTCATGACCTCACCCAAACCGGCATGACGAGCAGGGCGGTAAAGCACGGTCAAGGGCCCGTGCCGGTCAGAAAATCGCCGGGCCAATGCCTGTGCGGTGATTTCAAAACAGCCCATGTGGGGGGTCAAAAACAGCACCCCCTGGCCACTGGCGTAAGCCTCGACCGCTGCACGCTCGTCGGCCCACTCCAACTTTGGCGTGGCACCCAACCACAAACGCGGCAGCTCGGCAGACATGCGCCCAGCGTGCCCCACAGCGCGCAAAACCGTGCCCCAGCCCAAACCGGCCTGGCGCACGTTGTCCATGAACCTGCGCCTGTAACGCCCTGAAAAGCACCAAGCCAGCCAGCCGCCCAAGCTGCCCAGCGCGTGCAGGGCCCACAAAGGCCAACGGGAAAAAAATCGAAACCAACTCAGCATGGGGGTGATTTTGCCCTGAACTGACCGAGGCACAGCGCAGCGGTCGGCGCTGCAGGCGATGGCTGTGCCTGAACGCGTCCAGACCGGCCGCGCCAGGCTGACTACCTGTTTTTTCCCCGGTCACTACCGGTTCATGCAAGCCCGCAACAACTGGCGCTGCCATAACATTCAAACAAAGCAAAAACTTCAAAACACAACTTTCACACCACTGCCGAGGAATTCACCTTGAAAAACACCCAGATCAACCAAGCCTATTTCAGCACCAGCCAGGCCGCCAAAATGCTGGGCCTTTCGGTGGGCACCATCCAGCGGATGGTCGAGAACGGCGTTTTCAAAGCCTTCGTCACCCAAGGTGGGCATCGGCGCATACTGTCTTCTTCGCTGAACCAATATTGCAAACAAAAAGGCTTTGCGACCCCGCTGGAAGCCACTGACAAACCCTTGATTTGCATCCTGCATGACTGTGAACACGTGCCCCCCGACTTTGAGCAAATGAGCCAATGGGAGCAGGTCAGGGTGATTGCCAACCCCCTGGATTTGATGGGCATTCATCAAACGGTGGAGTCTTTTTTTATTGACGCCCGGATTCCATGGCTGCACACGGCCCCCCTGCACCTGCAAGACAACTTGATGCAAAACGCCCACCTTGTGGTTTACAACAGTGCCCACCTGCCCGCCAACAGCCCTTTGCGCCTGGCCAAAAAAATCAACCTGTTCGAAGGCGACATCAGCACTGGCCTGGTTTATGGCTACATGCTGGGCAGTGCGCACGCCAGCGAGACCGCAACTTACCGCCCGACCCACCAGTAAAAAAACGATCGGGCCTTGAAATGGGCCCAAATGCCCTTATCATTAGCACTCGATGGAGTTGAGTGCTAACAACACCCCTCCTCAGTTTTAAGTGGCACCCTTTGCAGGTGCTTTTGTTTTTCAACCCTTGTTTCTAATCCAGGAGATTCCATGAAACTGCGTCCTTTGGGCGATCGCGTGATCGTCAAACGAGTCGAAAGCGAAACCAAAACTGCTTCGGGCATCGTGATCCCCGATTCCGCTGCTGAAAAGCCCGATCAAGGTGAAGTCTTGGCCGTCGGCCCCGGCAAAACCAATGACAAAGGCGAGACCAAAGCCCTGACCGTCAAGGTCGGCGACCGCGTCTTGTTCGGCAAGTACAGCGGCCAGACCGTCAAGGTCGATGGCGACGAGTTGCTCGTCATGAAAGAAGAAGACCTCTTCGCGGTAGTCGAATAACTTGCGGGACAGACCGAACGACGCGCGAAGCGCCCGTTCGCTCTGTCCTCAACCGATCAAATCAATTTTGGAGTTAAAAAATGGCAGCAAAAGACGTAATTTTCGGCGGCGAAGCCCGCGCACGCATGGTTGAAGGCGTGAACATTTTGGCCAATGCGGTCAAAGTGACTCTGGGCCCTAAAGGCCGCAACGTGGTTCTGGAGCGTTCTTTCGGCGCCCCTACCGTGACCAAAGACGGTGTGTCCGTCGCCAAAGAAATCGAACTCAAAGACAAACTGCAAAACATGGGTGCGCAGATGGTCAAGGAAGTCGCTTCCAAGACTTCTGACAACGCTGGTGACGGCACCACCACAGCCACCGTGCTGGCGCAAGCCATCGTGCACGAAGGCATGAAGTACGTGGCCGCCGGCATGAACCCGATGGATCTGAAGCGCGGCATCGACAAAGCAGTGACTGCTTTGATCGAAGAGCTGAAGAAGGCCACCAAGGCCACCACCACCACCAAAGAGATCGCCCAAGTCGGTTCGATCTCTGCCAACAGCGACCACAGCATCGGCGACATCATCGCTAAGGCCATGGACAAAGTGGGCAAAGAAGGCGTGATCACGGTCGAAGACGGCAAGTCTTTGGACAACGAACTCGACATCGTCGAAGGCATGCAGTTTGACCGCGGCTACCTGTCGCCTTACTTCATCAACAACCCTGAAAAGCAAGCTGCTTTGCTGGACAACCCCTTTGTGTTGTTGTTCGACAAGAAAATCAGCAACATCCGTGACTTGCTGCCGACCTTGGAAGCCGTGGCGAAAGCCGGCCGTCCATTGCTGATCATTGCCGAAGAAGTCGAAGGCGAAGCCTTGGCTACTTTGGTGGTCAACACCATCCGTGGCATCTTGAAGGTTGTCGCCGTGAAAGCCCCTGGCTTTGGTGACCGTCGCAAAGCCATGTTGGAAGACATCGCCATCCTGACCGGCGGCAAAGTGATCGCTGAAGAAGTCGGCCTGACCCTCGAAAAAGTGACTTTGGCTGACCTCGGCCAAGCCAAGCGCATCGAAGTGGGCAAGGAAAACACCATCATCATCGACGGTGCCGGTGCTGCCATCGACATCGAAGCCCGCGTCAAGCAAGTGCGCATGCAAATCGAAGAAGCCACTTCTGACTACGACCGCGAAAAGCTGCAAGAGCGTGTGGCCAAGTTGGCTGGCGGTGTGGCCGTGATCAAGGTCGGCGCTGCCACCGAAGTCGAAATGAAAGAAAAGAAAGCCCGCGTTGAAGACGCCCTGCACGCCACCCGCGCTGCAGTGGAAGAAGGCATTGTGGCTGGCGGCGGCGTGGCTTTGCTGCGTGCACGTCAAACTGCTGGCACCATCAAAGGCGACAACGCTGACCAAGAAGCCGGCATCAAGCTGGTGATGAAAGCCATCGAAGCACCTTTGCGCGAAATCGTTTACAACGCTGGCGGTGAGCCATCGGTGGTGGTGAACGCTGTGTTGGCCGGCAAAGGCAACTACGGCTTCAACGCCGCCAACGACACCTACGGTGACATGATCGAAATGGGCATTCTGGACCCCACCAAAGTGACACGCACTGCTTTGCAAAACGCAGCGTCTGTGGCCTCTTTGATGTTGACCACCGAGTGCATGATTTCTGAAGCACCGAAAGAAGAGTCCGGCGCTGGCGGCATGCCTGACATGGGTGGCATGGGTGGTATGGGCGGCATGGGCATGTAATTGCCCCGCTGTCTGGACTGAGGGTTTCGGCCCTCACCCCACACAATCAAAAGCCCCGCAAGGTTCACGCCTTGCGGGGCTTTTTCATGGGGCCACGCGCATTGGGTTCAAGCCAAGATCACGCGTCTCAAAAACCACACGGTCAATGGCTGTGGCCATGGTGTGCGTCTGGAACATGGGCGTGCGAGTGCCTCAGCGGTTCATGTTTGTGCCGATGGCTGTGCATGCCTGTGGGCATGGGCTGATGGACATGGTCATGGTGTCCATCGTCATGCCGGTGAGCGTGTTCGTGCTCCAGCGCGGCGTGTGTGTGCGCGTGGTCATGGGCTTCCATCAGGTGCAATAGAACACCCAGCAGCATCAGGAATCCGGCAATGAGCATCCCCCCACTGCCCGAACGGTCCCCATAAGCAAAGGCGCCAAGGGCACCGATGAATGGGGCAAATGCAAATACAGAGCCTGTGCGCGCTGCACCGAATGTGCGCTGTGCCAGCAAATAAAACCGCAAGCTCAAGCCATAACCGGTGGCACCCACCAGCACCAACCCGATGGCGTTCACGGCAAGTGGGAGCGGCTCATCAAAAAGTTTGGCTAAACCCAGTGTGCACACCGCACCCAATGCGGCTTTCACAAGGACCACCTGCCCAGGATCACGGTCGGCCACACCACGCGACAGCGTGTTGTCCACACCCCAGGCCAATGTGGCCAGCATCACGGCGAGCAAGCCCAAAAGCTGAACCTGACCCAAAGCGCCCTGCTCCATGACCAAAACTACGCCGCCAGCCGACAACAAGACAAGCGCCAAGGCCACCCTTTTGTCCAAGGTCTCCCCGTAGCACCGCCAGGCCAGAAGAACGGTGAAAACAGCCTCCAGCGTCAGCATCAAGGATGCACTGGAGCCACTGGTGTGCTGCAGCCCCCAGACCAATGCGACCGGGCCGATCACCGCACCGGTCAGGGCCATGGCCAGCAGTCTGGGTCCATCTTTTTTCTGAACAGCAGCCTCATGTGTCGTCGCTTGTCTTAAAACCCAAGCCACAACCGCAGCACCGGCATACAGCAAAAACGCGGTCGTGAATGAACCCACCCCCTTGCCCAGGCTTTGCACCACGGGTGTGCTCAAACCGAACAGGGCAGCTGCCAGCAAAGCCAGCAGCCCGCCTTTCAGAGCTGGATGGGCTGACACCTTGGGCATCGTCTATTGACCGGTGAAATTGGACGCGATGAAATTGCCAGGCGGGGTGAAGAACATATAGAGCGTTTCCTTGGTTTTATCCTTGGCAGCGGCGTCCTTGAAGGTGACTTTCCATTCTTTGCTCTTTTTACCTTCAACCATTTCTATTTTTTCTGGTTTTACAGCGCTCCAAGCGGCGTCGAGTTTGCCGCTTTTGACCAAGGCGTCTTTGCGCTGGGAAGCGCAACTGCTCACGGTGGCTTCGGCGGCAGGCTTGTTGCCATGGAAGTGGCAGCTCCCGCCTGCAGATGCAAAAACAACGGGGGTCCAAAAAGCAGTGCTGAGGGTCAGGAAGGCAACGATGATTTTTTTCATGATGAATCTTCGAGTGTGTGAATTAAAAATGAAATGGGTTATTTCAACGCGTTGCGACTATCGTCTGTTGTGTCTTCGATGGCCATGTCTTCGTGGGCGTGTCGGTGCTCTTGCGCCGGGAAACGGAAGCTATCGGGCTGGCTGTCATGCTGGTAGCCATGCAACTGCGTGAACAACAGGTAAATGCCGGCATAGATCAGACCCAGGTTGGCGATGCGGCTGAAGCGCTTGAACGAGGGGCGATTTCGCCACAAGGCCAGTACCGCCACCATCACACTCAGGGCCGCGATCTGACCGACTTCTACGCCCACATTGAAACTCAGAATGCGCCACAACATGGCCACCGGGTCGTCGCCCAAGGGGAGTTGCTGCAAGCGGGTAGACAGTCCAAAACCATGCAATAGACCGAAACCAAATACGGCCACCAACAAGTTGGGCGACTTCATGTCGAAGTGTTTTTGAAAGCCCCCGTTGTTGTCAAACCCTTTGTAGATGACGCTGATGGCGATGATGGCGTCCACCAAATAAAAGTTCCAGGTGATCTTGAAGTAAGTCGCCAAGATCAGCGTGATGCAGTGCCCCAGCGTGAACGCGGTGACAAATTTGGCAATGTCCTTGAAAGTGGTCAGAAAGAAAACCACCCCAAACAGGAACAGCAGGTGGTCATAGCCCGTGAGCATGTGGCTGGCACCCAGGCCCACATATTGGAAGTAACTGCCGTCCAGCATGCGCTGACGGTCTTCTTGCGAAATGCCATGCGCCCAAGCCAAGGGGGTAAGGGTGCACAGCAACAAGGCCATGAGTCGCCCGGAAAAAATGTTCGTCATCGGTTGGAAAAATGAATTGACACAATGGATCGTGTTGGGTGGCATGAGGGCCTCACATGCCCACCACTTCGATTTGCACCACCCAGTAGGCACCGTTTTCCTGAACCGCCTGAAAGCGCACCTTCTGGCCTACCCGCAAGGTTTCAAGCTGTTCGGTATTTTTGACCTGAAACACCATGCTCATGGGCGGCATATCCAGATTTTTGATTTCGCCGTGTTTCAACGACACCTTGCGCGCCGCCTTGTCGATGCGCCGCACCTCTGCCGTGGCCCAGGGCAAGGTGCTTGCCCCATCGCTTGCGCGTTGCAGGCCGCCTTGCTGCGCCATGCGGCGCACGCCGGGGTAGTGTTGAAAGCTTTTGCTGCTGCCATCTTTTTGCACCAGCAGCACGTCATAGGCGTCTTTGCGGCCCTTGTATTCAGGGCCGTCCATGCCAGGGCTGCCAATGGGCATGCCAGGCACCGACAGGCCCAGGGCGAGTGGCCGCTCCTTGATCAGGCGGTGGATGTCGGCGGCGGGCACATGGCCTTCGATGACATAGCCACCCACGGTGGCGGTGTGGCAAGAGCCGAGTTTTTCGGGCATGCCCAGTCGCTTGCGGGCGGCGGTGTTACCCACGTCGCGCACCTCGACCTTGAAACCGCTGGCCTGCAGGTGCTCCACCCACAGGTGGCAGCAGCCGCAGTTGGGGTCTTTCCAGACCTGCACGGTGGTCGCTTGCGCCAGTGCGTTGCGTTGAAAACCGGTGAGAGCCAACAAGGCGGCAGCTGCAAGCCAATGGCGTCTTTGCATGACGGTGAATGTTGAATTGGGCATGGTTTTTTCCCTCACTTAACGCTGATGCGACCGATCATGCCCGCTTCAAAATGGCCTGGAATCAGGCAGGCAAATTCAAAGGTCCCTGCGCGGTTGAAAGTCCAGACAATTTCCCCTTTCAGGCCTGGGTCCACATGCGCCATATAGGGCTCGTCATGCGCCATGCCGGGGTGCTTTTTCATCATCGCGGCGTGTGCTTTGAGTTCTTGCGGGGTTCCGATCACGATCTCGTGCAGCACTTTGCCCGTGTTCACCGCTACCAGGCGCACCGTCTCACCCAGCTTGACCTGGAGATGGTTGGGTGTGAAACGCATGTCGTCGGTCATGCGGATTTCAATACTCCGTTTTATTTTTTTCAGATCTCCAGCAATACCCCAGTCTTTTTGCTCAGCGGGCGCAACGTCCTGCGCTTTGGCATGGTGCGCCTGATGGGCATTGGGAGCGTGCGCGTAGACCATTGGCAACGTCAGCAGGCCAACGATCAGCAACAAAAAATGGCGTGATTTCTTCATGAAAATTCCTGACAGATCAAAGTGGAGGTTCAAGTTTCGAATCGAGACAAGCGGTCATAAGCACCCTCAGTGGTGTTTGTGACTTTCAGGCTTGCGTGCACTGCCTGCGGGTGCCGCAGTCGGCGTGCTGGCTGCATCCGGTGCACGCGATGTAGCCCCCACCGGGCCAATGTATTCATAGGATTGCGTACCGGGGGGTTGCACATAATCACCCGGGTCGTTGTAGTTCCCTGGCTTTTGGTCCGCCCGCACTTTCAGCGTGGTGAACATGCCGCCCATCTCGATGGGGCCGTAAGGTCCGGTGCCGGTCATCATCGGGAAAGTATTGGCTGGGAGCTCCATTTCCATCTCACCCATGTCGGCCATGCCACGCTCGCCCATGACCATGTAGTCGGGGATAAGCTTCTGGATTTTTTGGACCAGACCCCGGTGGTCCACACCGATCATGGTGGGTACAGCGTGCCCCATCGCGCCCATGGTGTGGTGGCTTTTATGGCAATGCATGGCCCAATCACCAGGCTCATCGGCCATGAACTCCAACTGCCGCATCTGGCCCACAGCCACATCGGTGGTCACCTCAGGCCAGCGCGCCGTTTTGGGCACAGGGCCTCCGTCGGTGCCAGTGACCTCAAACTCGATGCCATGGATGTGGATCGGGTGATTGGTCATGGTCAGGTTACCCACACGCACCCTGACCCGGTCGTTCAAACGGGCGACCAAGGGGCTGATGCCAGGAAACACACGGCTGTTCCAGCTCCAGATATTTTGATCCAGCATGGTGTTGACGTTGGGCGTTTTAGCCCCCGGGTCAACGTCAAACGAATTGAGCAAGAAGGCATAGTCGCGGTCCACCTCGTTGATGTTCGGGTGCTTGCCCTTGGGGTGGGTTATCCACAAGCCCATCATGCCCATCGCCATTTGGGTCATTTCGTCCGCATGCGGGTGGTACATGAAGGTCCCAGGGCGGCGCGCCTCAAACTCATAGACAAAGGTTTTACCCACTGGGATTTGTTTTTGATTCAGCCCCCCCACACCATCCATGCCGTTCGGAAGGCGCTGGCCGTGCCAATGAACAGTGGTGTGTTCCGGCAATTTGTTCGTCACAAAAATCCGTACCCTGTCACCTTCGACCACCTCAATGGTCGGACCGGGGCTTTGGCCGTTGTAACCCCACATGTTGACGACAAAGCCTGGGGCCATTTCGCGCACCACAGGCTCTGCCACCAAATGGAACTCCTTGATCCCGTTTTTCATACGGAACGGCAATGTCCAACCATTCAAAGTGACTACGGGGCGATAGGGGCGACCTGCCCCCGTGACACCCGGAGGAGTCCAAGGTGCTGCAGTTTCGGGGCTGGCCTGAATCACTGGCTCAGGCAAGGCGGCCAGCGCACTGCGACTGACGGCGGTGGTCGCGACCGCAGCACCTGCGGCGGCCATGGCTTTGTTGAAAAAATCGCGGCGTTGCATGGTCAATGTCCCGGTTTGGCGTTGGATGAAGTGGCGCCACTGGACTGGCCAGCAGCAGAAAGGCTTGCTGCATAGGGCAGGCCCGCCAGCACAGATGTCAGGTCAGCATGAGCCAACCCAGCCTGGCGCTGCGCTTGCAAAGCAGCATCCACACTTTGAATGCGGGTCCGGGCACTGGCCAACAAATCCCAGGAGCTTTTGAGCATGCCGTTGTACCGCAGCAATGTTTCTTGTGCCAACTCCGTGTGCAAGCGCAGCACTTCGGCCTGACGGGCCTGTGCACTCTTGCGCATCATTTTGTAAGCGGCAACAGCCCCCCGCACATCACCCTGAATTTGCCGGGCCAAACGGTCTGCATCGGCTTTGGCTTGCCAAGCATTTTCAAGTGCATGACCCCAACGCATTCGACGCGGATCGAACAGGGGTGGCTCAGTGACGGAGGTTTTGCGCAAGGCTTTTTCAAATATTTCAAGTTGCTCAGGCGCCAGCGAACCCAGACCAGACATCAACCGCCGGGCGTGCGCATCTTGCAGCGTCCAACGCACGTTGGCTTTAAGCGCCTGAGTTTGCAGGGCTGTCAAATTTTCCAGGATCGAGGGGGACAATTCATCCGGCCAAGGCGATGGCAAATGCAAAGGCAACTGCTGCGCGACCTCCTGCACGGTCATTTGCGCGCCGATCTGTTGCCACAGTGCAATGCAGGCGTGCTCTGCCTGCAACTCGGCATTGTCCAGGCGACTTCTGGCATCCCAGAGTTGTAACTCCTCCTCGATTTGTCGTGCCCGACTCCAGTTGCCAACCTCGGCCATGCGACGCCCCAATTCAGCCCCGGCTTCAGCCACCTCCAGGATGTCCCGGCTGTGCTGAACCGACTGCCTGCTGGCAACGGCTTCAACCCACAATCGTTGCACCTGCCAACGCCGCGCGGCCATTTTTTGACGTATTTCAGAGATTTCGACGGCGCTCATGCCTGGCTTGCGCCACTCAATCGGGTCCCGTAAGGCCAACTGAATTGCGCGTTCAAGGCTCAATGGCCCCGTCACTGAGGCGCCTGAATCGCTGGGGGGCTGAGGCCTGTTTTTTTGTTCCCAGCGCAACACATCAATGTGGCCACGAGGAAACTCGGCCACTGCCTTGTTGGCGTCTTGCCAACTGCGAGGGGCGCTGGCCTCTTGGCCATGGGCCAAGGGCAAAACAGCCGTCATCATTGCCACGCCCAGGGCCAATGTCCCCAGCGTGCGGTTTAAAAAGGGATCCATAACGATTTCCATGAACAGACAAACAAAGCCTCTGCCCAACACAAGGGTCAGCAGACGCACTGAGGGTACAAATTCAGGAAATGGGAGGTTTGATCAGGGGTGGCGATGCCACGCCAGCGTCATGGCGAAGCACGCTCAAGGGCAAGGGATGGCTTTGGAAAACGGGCACAGTGAATGTCCAAGCTACGGGGCTGGCAGTTTGATGGCAGACCCCACAAAACTGGCAGTGGCCATCGTGGCAAGCCCCTTTTTGCATCGCCACATCGGCCGCCAAATCCCCAGTTGACTCTGCGGCAAGATCAAGCGACCCGGCTTTTAAGGGTTCGGATGTCTCCAAGGCTTCATGGCAAGTCATGCCTTTGTGGTCCATACCTTCGTGGCTCATGCTGGCTTGCACTGGAGATGTGAAAGCAAGGTTTTCTGTCATGGGCATCCACGCACTGGCCCACAAGCGCAAGGGCGTGAGGCAAAGCAGAAAGCAAATGAAGAAACGACGCATTTTGTAATCTTAAACGAAGCTCGGCCCATCACACCGTGTGGGCGTGCAAGCCCTCATCGCACCCGGCCCAACAAAGCCGCCGTGGAGGCGTCCAGCCCAGCCACATCACCCGAAGCCATGCGCGCACGGACATCCTGTGCAAGACGCTTGCCCAGTTCCACGCCCCACTGGTCAAAGCTGTTGATGCCCCACACCGCACCGCTGACAAAGACACGGTGTTCTTGCAAAGCAATCAAGGCCCCCAGACTGCTGGGCTTCAATTCGTCCAGCAGCAAAAAGCTGCTCGGCCGGTTGCCTGGGAAATGTTTGTGACCGCCCTCGTCGGCTTGGCCCAGCATCAAGGCCTGAGCCTGCGCAATCACGTTGGCCAGCAGCAGTTCGTGGTGGACAGCAAGCTGGTGTGAGGGCTTTTTCACAGCGATGAATTCCAGCGGCACCGTGTTGGTGCCTTGGTGCAGCATCTGAAAATAAGCATGCTGGCCGTTGGTGCCTGGCTCGCCCCACACCACTGGCGAGGTGCCGTAGGGCAGCGCCTGCCCGTTGCGATCCACCCGCTTGCCGTTGCTCTCCATTTCCAGCTGCTGCAAATACGCCGGCAGCCTGCGCAATGCGCTGTGGTAGGGCGCAACGCTGCGGCTGGTGTAGTGCAAGAAGTTGCGGTACCAAACATCGAGCAAGCCCAGCCGCACGGGCAGGTTGTCTGCCAGCTCGGCTGTCTGAAAGTGCTGGTCCATGGCGTGCGCCCCCGCCAACAAATCTCGAAAGCCTTTAGCCCCGATGGCCATCGCCACCGGCAGGCCAATGGCCGACCACAGCGAATAACGCCCGCCCACCCAATCCCAAAAGCCAAAGGTGGTGGTGATGCCCAGCCCGGCTGCGGCTGCCACGTTGGTGGTCAAAGCTGCGAAGTGCCGCGCCACATCGGCACCACCTTGTGCCTTGAACCAGGCCAGCGCCGAGTGGGCGTTGGTCATGGTCTCCAGGGTGGTGAAGGTTTTGGAGGCAATTAGGAACAACGTGCTCTGTGGCTTCAGGTCTTTGAGCACTGCTGCGAGTTCATGGCCATCCACATTCGAAACAAAGTGAAAGCGTTTGCCCGGCAACACAAAATCTTGCAGGGCCAGCACCGCCATCTGCGGGCCCAGGTCGGAGCCGCCAATGCCGATGTTCACGACATCGGTGATTTGCGCATCTGCGCGGACCTGCTCGGCATACGCCAGCATGGGCTTGAGGGTGCCGTGCACCTGCTTCAAGGGCGCCGCCAAAGCACCTGACAAAGAGCCTTCGGGCTGGCGCAGCAACCAGTGCATCACGGCGCGGTCTTCGGTGGTGTTGATGTGTTCGCCACGGAACATGGCGTCGCGGTGCGCGGCCA
>NZ_JBIKHV010000140.1:0-4617 GCF_044361985.1 Limnohabitans sp.
TTGTCTTGTCGAGTGCTTGGCAAATTGCTCAGCGCCTGCGTTTGCCAGGCTCGCCGGGGCTGGCCTGGTGGGGCATGCATGTGGCGCACTTTGGCGTGGCAGTGCTGGTGCTGGGCATCACCGGCGTGAAGTCCTTTCAGGTCGAGCGCGATCTGCGCATGGGTCTGGGCGATGAAGTGAGCGTGGCCGGTTTTCGCTACAAACTGGTGGGCGTGGACAACCACCTGGGACCCAATTACATGGCCTTGCGCGCGCAGGTTCATGTGCACGAGGGCAACACCCTGGTGCGCACTTTGCAGCCCGAAAAACGCCGGTACGTGTCGAGCGCCATGCCCATGACCGAGGCCGCGATCGACAGCTCCTTGTGGCGTGATCTCTATGTTTCTTTGGGCGAGCCGCTGGCCAGTGAGCCGCCGCAATGGACCTTTCGCATTTACCACAAGCCCTTTGTGTCATGGATCTGGCTGGGCGCCGTGTTCATGGTGCTGGGCGGGGGGCTGGCCGCGTTTGACCGGCGCTACCGGCAACTTGTACCAAAGCAGGCTCAGCCGTCAGGTCTGCAAGGTGTGCGGTCATGAGCGCACCCTTGGCCGCATCCACCCAGCCGCAAGGCATGCCCCGCTGGGTGTTCATACCGTTGGCGCTTTTTTTGGGCATGGTGATTTTTTTGGCCATCGGCCTGAACCGCAACCCCAAAGAAATCCCTTCACCGCTCATCGGCAAGCCAGCGCCCAGCTTCCAGTTGCCGGTGGTGGGGGGTGCTGACGTTTTCAGCGCTGACCAATTCAAGGGCCGCGTGACACTGGTCAACCTGTGGGCCACCTGGTGTGCGGGTTGTCGCGAAGAACACCCCTTGTTGTTGGCGCTGTCCCGCCAGCCGGGTTTGCAAATGGTGGGGCTCAACTACAAAGAACTGCAGGCTTCCGAGTTGTCGGGCCAAGACCCGCACAGCCCAGAGGCTGTGCAAAAAGCCACCGCCCGCAGCCAAGCCTGGCTGCAAAAGCACGGACAGGCTTTTAGCGTGAATCTGCTGGACCTGGATGGCCGTGTGGGCATGGACTTTGGGGTCTATGGCTTGCCTGAAACCTATGTGGTGGACCGCGAAGGTGTGCTGCGCTTCAAGCACGCCGGGGCTTTGACGCCCGAAGTTCTGCAGCAAAAATTGTTGCCCTTGTTGCGGAACTTGCAGCCATGAGCGGTGTTCTGAAAACAGGCGCGCGTTATTTGAGCTTAGGGCTGTTGCTGTGGGCCATGGGGCAGGGCCTGGCTGTCTGGGCGCAAGGGGCGCCATCCTTGCCACCTGTCCAGGCCAATGTCTCGTTGCAAGCCGAAGCCCCGTTGTCACCCCAGGCGCAAGCCCGCTGGGACCACATCGCGTCCGAGTTGCGTTGCTTGGTGTGTCAAAACGAGTCGCTGGCTTCTTCGAACGCCGAGCTGGCGGTGGACCTGCGGCGCGAGGTGCGAGGCCTGATCGAAAAGGGTCAAAGCGATGCCGACATACGGACATTCCTGGTCAGCCGTTACGGTGACTTTGTGCTGTACCGGCCCGAGGTCAAGCCCGTCACCTGGCTGTTGTGGTTCGGGCCTTTCGCCTTGCTGCTGCTGGCGCTGACAGTGGCCTTGCGCCTGATGCGCCGCCAGCCCGAAGCGCCCCCTGCGCTGACCGACAGCGAGCGCGAACGCGTGCGCCAAATTCTGGAGTCCTGATGTCTTTCATGCCGCCCTGGTTTTGGTTGTTGTTGGCGCTGCTGGTCTTGAGCGCTCTGGCGGGCTGGGTGTTGCAGCGCAGTCTGAAAAAACAAGCGCTGTTGGCTGAGGTCAACGATGTGCAAAGGCAGGCCAATCGCCAGATTCAGCAACAACATCTGACCGATCTTGACCAGGCTTTGGCCGAGGGCCGATTGAGTCCTGCGCAGCATGCTGTGGCAGGTGACGACATGCTTCGACATGTGCTGAGCGATGCCGCGGCCGCGCAAGACAACGGTATGCGGCCTCAAGTCAATGCAGCCAGTGCTGGTCCTGTGCGCGTGCTCTGGATCGTGTTGTGCCTGGCCGCACTCAGCGGCTGGAGCTACGCGCAGCTGGGTGCAGCCCAGACCTGGTGGCCTTTGCCCTTGAGCCAGCGGGTGCAGATCACGGCCACCACGCCTGAACAATTGGCCGAGCAAACGCGCGCATGGCAGCAAGCCACGCAGTCCCGACCGGCTGATGCGCAAGCCTGGTTGACCCTGGCGCGCTTGCACGCCGCGCAGAACCAACACGCCCTGGCCGAACAAGCCTTGGCGCGGGTGCTGGTCTTGGCGCCTGAGAACGATCTGTGGGTCGAGCGTGCGCAGATGAAGGCCTTGAGCGCCGGTGGCGTGTTTGCTGGCGAGCCCTGGCAGTGGATTCAACAGGTGTTGACCGCGCAACCGCTGCACTTGAATGCGCTGGTGCTGGCGGGCAGTGCCGCGTGGTCTGAAAAACGCCACGACGCGGCGCGGGCTTATTGGCAGCAAGCGCTGGGCCTGGTGCCCGCCGACAGCGACGCGGCCCAGGGTTTGCAACAAGCCCTCGCGCAAGCGACAGAAATGGCCAAGCTCGCCGAGGCGCAGGCATCGCAGACGGTGCCCGTGTTGACCCCGACCCCTTCTGGGGGCGATACCCGCCCCCTGATTCAGGGCGAAGTTCGTGTGTCGCCCGAGGTGCAAAGCCAGATCGGTGCCGGGGCGAGTTTGTTTGTTTACGCCGTGGCCGAGGAGGGCTCGCGCCGCCCCGTGGCCATATGGCGCGGCACGCCCACAGCCTGGCCCGTCCGGTTTGCCTTGAGTGACAGCATGGGCATGGGGGCGCCCCCTGTTTTGTCTTCGCTGGCACAGGTCCGTTTGGTGGCCCGAATTTCCAAAACCGGTTCAGCCCAGAAGCAGCCCGACGATTGGCAGGTGGAGCTGGCGGGCGTCAAGACCGGCGTGCAAGGCGTGGTGCTGAACATCACCGGGCGCTGAAGCCCAGCAGCGATCAGGCCTTGCGCAAATGGCGCGAATGGCTGTGCACGGTCTCCACCAGTGCGGTCACATGCTCTGGCGGCGTGAACTGGCTGATGCCGTGGCCCAGGTTGAAGATGTGCGTCGGCCCGGTGTTGGCCCGGTCGGTGTGCGGTGTGCCAAAGCTGTCGAGCACCCGGCGCACCTCGGTGGCGATGTGGTCGGGCGGTGCAAACAGGATGTTGGGGTCGATGTTGCCTTGCAGGGCTTTGCCGGGGCCACCGACTTCGCCGCCGACTTGGGCACGGGCGCGGCCCAGGTTCATGGTCCAGTCCAGGCCCAGCACGTCGCAGTTCAGCGCTGCCATCTCGGGCAGCCACAGGCCACCGCCCTTGGTGAACACGATGCTGGGGATGCGCTGGCCGTTGTGTTCGGTCTTGAGTTGCGAGAGCACGCGAGCGGTGTAGGCCAGGCTAAATTCTTGGAATGCGCCATCGGCCAGCACGCCGCCCCAGCTGTCAAACACCATGACCGCTTGCGCACCGGCCTCGATTTGCGTGTTCAGGTACAGGGCCACGGCATCGGCGTTGATGGCCAAAATGCGGTGCATCAGGTCGGGGCGGCTGTACATCAGGGTCTTGACGTGGCGGTAGTCGTCCGAGCCTGCGCCCTCGACCATGTAGCAAGCCAGCGTCCAGGGGCTGCCGGAAAAGCCGATCAGGGGCACGCGGCCGTTCAGGGCCTGGCGGATGGAGGTGACGGCGTCAAACACGTAGCGCAGCTTGTTCATATCGGGCACGGCCAGCGCGGCCACGGCGGCTTCGTCGCGCACGTTCTTTGCGAACTTTGGGCCTTCGCCCAGGGCAAACGACAGGCCCAGGCCCATGGCATCGGGCACGGTGAGGATGTCGGAAAACAAGATGGCGGCATCCAGCGGGTAGCGCTCGAGCGGCTGCAAGGTGACTTCGGTGGCGTAGTCGACGTTGGTGGCCAGGCCCATGAAGCTGCCGGCTTTGGCGCGGGTGTCGCGGTACTCGGGCAAGTAGCGCCCGGCCTGGCGCATGAGCCAGACGGGGGTGTGGTCGGTGGCTTGGCGCAGGCAGGCGCGCAAGAAAGTGTCGTTTTGCAAGGGGGCAAACGAAGAGGGTGTGGGGCTGTTTTGGGCCATGGCAGTGGGTGAAGAGCTTGGATTCATGGCGGCATTGTGTCAGGCGGCAAGGCACGGGTCCAGCACGAAAAGCGCAGGCTACAGGCTTGGCTTGGCGGGGGCTGTTGGACCGTACAAACCCGAGCGCAGTGTGGGTTCAAAACAGCGCATGACGGATCAGGCCCAGCACCACGCAGCCAGCCAGCACCCGAACCACGGCGTAGCCTTTGTTGACCAAGGCCCAGGTCGCCAGCAGGGTCAGCACGACCGCGCTCAGATCAGGCAGGCTGTGCCAGCCTCCGGGCAGCCAAGTTTGACGCGCAAACACACCGGCCAAGTAAACGATCACCCCGATCACGGCGGCCGTGATGGCTTGCAGCGGTCCGGCCAGTGAGGGCATGTGCCGAGTCGACTCGACCAGTGGCCCACCCACCAAAATGAAGACAAACGAGGGCAAAAACGTGAACCAGGTCACCACGCAAGCCGCCACGATGCCGCCCAGCAAGG
>NZ_JBIKHV010000062.1:0-14780 GCF_044361985.1 Limnohabitans sp.
AAAACTGCTTGAATTATCGATGAAACAAAGTTACATTACAAATCAATTTTTCATGTAACTCAAGAACATCATGGCATTTGATTTGGTTTTCTTTGGCGGCACGGGCGATCTGGTCTGGCGCAAACTCATGCCCGCCTTGTTTCAGGCCTATAGGCACGACACCCTCCCCGAAGGAGGCCGCATCATTGGCATTGGCCGTGACGACCTGAGCGACGCACAGTACCGCGCGCAAATCCAGTCACGCTTTGAGCAGGTCGAAGGCGAAAAACGCCCCAAGCCCGAAGAGTTCGCCCGCTTTGCCAGCCTGCTTTGTTATGTGCGCATGGACTTGTCCAAGCCCGAGGCCTATGCCGCCCTGTCGGCCCGTCTGGCTGAGCGCGAAACAGACACCGTGGTGATGTATCTGTCCACCGCCCCCAGCCTGTTCACCACGGTGTGCGAACAACTGGCGGCCAACGGCCTGAACACCCCCAAGACGCGCATCGTGCTCGAAAAACCGCTGGGCCACGACCTGGCCTCCAACCGCGCCATCAACGAGGCGGTGGGCCGTGTTTTCAAAGAGCAGCAGATCTTTCGCATCGACCATTACCTGGGCAAGCCCGCGGTGCAAAACCTGTTTGCCATGCGCTTTGGCAATGCCTTGTTTGAGCCTTTATGGCGCCGCGAGCACATCGCCAACATCCAGATCACCATGTCCGAAGAGCTGGGCGTGGAAAAACGTGGCGGCTTTTACGAGACCACTGGCGCACTGCGCGACATGGTGCAAAACCACGCTTTGCAACTGCTGTGCGCCATCGCGATGGAGCCCCCCATCAATGCCCACGCCGACGCCATTCGCGATGAAAAGCTCAAGGTGCTGCGCGCCTTGAAGCGCTGGACACCCGAAACACTCAGCCAGCACGTCATCCGTGGCCAATACAGCGCCGGCAACATTGACGGCAAGGCCGTGCCCGCCTACCGGGACGAGCCAGGCGTCAACCCGGCCAGCAGCACAGAAACCTTTGTGGCCCTGCGCACAGAAATCGCCAACTGGCGCTGGGCGGGCGTTCCTTTTTACATCCGCACCGGCAAGCGCATGGCCTCACGCGAGGCGCACATCGAGATCAATTTCCGACCCACACCGCATGAGATTTTTAAAAGTCCAGTGGGGCAGGTGAACAAACTGGTCATCCACCTGCAACCCAAAGACGGGCTGGAGCTGCACCTTTTTGCCCAAGGCCAAAGCAAGCGCGGCCAGGGAAGTGGTGGCGTCACCCTGAGCCCGGTGCACCTGGACCTGGACTTTGACAAACGCTTTGGCAGCGAGCGCGTAGGCGCCTATGAACGCCTGTTGCTCGATGTGCTTGAGGGCCGCCTGAACCTGTTCGTGCGCAGCGACGAACAGGAGGAAGCCTGGCGCTGGGTCGAGCCGATCCTGCAACACTGGAAAGACGACAGCATCGGCCCGCGCCCCTACGCCGCAGGCACCTGGGGACCGAGCGCATCCAGCGCCATGATTGCGCGCGACAGCTTTTGCTGGAGCGAAGAAACTTAAACCGGAGACACCACACCATGCTCGAACGCATCAAGGCTTCTTTGCCCTCCCTGGCCCCAGCCGAGCAACGTGTGGGCAAGCTGGTGCTGGCCAACCCGCGCGCCTTTGCCAACCTGCCTGTCAGCGAGTTGGCCGACCGATCGCATGTAAGCAAACCAACCGTGGTGCGTTTTTGCCGCAGCATGGGCTACGACGGCCTGTCCGACTTCAAGCTCAAACTGGCGGGCAGTGTGAGCGAGGGCGTGCCCTTTATTCACCGCAGTGTCGATGCAGATGACAAGACCAGCGACATCGCGGTCAAGGTGATCGACAACACCGTGGCGGCGTTTTTGAAGTACCGCAACGACGCCAGCTTTTTTGCTTTGGAACATGCGGCAAAAGCCCTGGCCGCCACCCAAAAGACCAACCGACGCATCGAGTTTTACGGTGTGGGCAACTCCGGCATCGTGGCCCAGGACGCACAGCACAAATTCTTTCGCTTGGGCGTCAACGCCATCGCCTACAGCGACGGCCACATGCAGGTCATGAGCGCGTCCATGCTCCGGCCAGGCGACTGCGCCGTGATCATCTCCAACTCGGGCCGCACCCGCGACCTGATGGACGCCTGCGACATCGCCAAAAAGCAAGGCGCCACCACCATCGTGATCACCGCCAGCGGCTCGCCACTGGCCGGTGCCGGCAACATTCATCTGACCGCCGATCACCCCGAGGGCTACGACAAATACAGCCCCATGGTTTCGCGCCTTTTGCACCTGTTGATCATCGATATTCTGGCCACCACAGTCGCCCTGCGCATCGGTGAAGAGTTGCAGCCCGTGCTGCGCGACATGAAAAACAACCTGCGCAGCAAACGTTACACCTGAAGCCTGGGCGCGGCGCGCCTCAGGCGCGCCAGTGCATTCGTATCGCCGTGCCGCGCTCGTTGCTCACTGGGCTGCGCACGCTCACCTCGGCGCCGTGCTGGCTGGCAATTTCTTTCACGATGGCCAGGCCCAAACCACTGCCAGGCACGCCCGAAGGGGCTGCACGGTAAAAGCGCTCAAACACATGGGCCTGGTGCTCGGGGGCGATGCCCGGGCCATCGTCTTCGACTTCAAACCAGCGCTCGCCCACACGCACGGTGATGTGCGTGCCTGCCGGCCCGTGGTGAATGGCGTTGTCGATCAGGTTACTCACGGCCTCGTGCAGCAAAAGGTCAACCGCCTGCACCTCGCAATGCGCCACTTGCACCTCCAGCCCCAGGTCATCGCCTTTTTGGTGGGCGCGCAGCAAATGCTCTTGCGTGACCCGTCTGGCCAGGCCCACCAGGTCGACGGTTTGCGGGGTGTGCATTTCGCGGGCGTGCTCCACACGCGTCATGGCCAGCAACTGCTCCGTCAGGCGCACCGCGTCGTCGGTGGTTTGACGCGCTGCCGACAGCAAGGCCTGCGCTTGTTGGGGCTCGGCGTTGCGCTGGGCCAGCGCCAGCTGGGTCTTGAGCGCTGTCAGCGGTGTGCGCAACTGGTGCGCGGCATTGTCCAAAAAACGCTTGCGGATCTCGATCAGTCGCCCCAACCGGTCCAGGTAACCGTTGAGCGTCTCCATCAGGGGCCGCAATTCACGCGGCAAGTCGGGCGGCTGAATGGGCAAAAAATCGTCCGCAGCCTTGTTCGCCAGTTGTTGGCGAAAAGCCTCCAATGGCCGAATGCCTCGCTGCACACCCCAAATGACCAAACCCGCAGCTGCCAGCAACAACAGGCCTTGGCTGCTCAAGGTGTCCCACAAAATCCGCTGAATGAGTTGCTGGCGCGCCTCCATGGTTTCGGCCACCGTGATTTTGATGAGAGGCTCACTCAGGCCTGCGTCTTCCATGACGTGCGTCAGCTGTGCCAGCCGCACGGGCTGGTTCAGGTATTGCCCATCGTCGAACTGCACCAATGCAAAATATTTCACCGCTGACAGGGCGCGCACAGGGGCATCGGGCAAGGCCGCCACACCCGCCAGCCATTGCCCTGCTGGCGTGGTCACTTTGTAAAACAAGCGCGAGCCGGTGTGGTTTTCAAACAGATAGCCTGCGGCCTTCATCACGTCCAACTGAACGCGGCCATCGCGCCACTCCAGTTCTTCGGCCAAGGTGCGGGCGGCCAGGTACAAAGAGCGGTCATACGCCTCATTGGCCGCCTGCACCGCGTTGCCATAGCCCACCCAGGCGTTGATGCCGATCAGCCCCGCCAGTGGCAGCAAGATCCAGCCCAGCAGTCGCGTGCGCAAAGACGCAGCAGCGTGGGCCTGGCGTGGGTGAAAAGAAGACATGTCAAGCCTGCCCTGAAGGCAAGGTCAGCATGTACCCCATGCCGCGAAACGTGGTGATCATCACGTTCAAGGGCTGCCCAGACTGGGCCGCCCCCGTTTCAAGTTTTTTGCGCAAGCGGTAAATCAGCACCTCCACCGCGTCCAGCCCGGTAGCCTCGTCGGCAAACACCTCGGCATGCAGCGTCTCTTTGCTGACGGTGCGCTGGGGCGACTCGAGCAACACCCGCAACGCGGCAGCTTCGCGTTTGGTCAGTGCCAGCATCTGGCCATGCAGGTGAACGGCACCGGTCTCGGGCTGCAACTCAAGCGGTCCCCAACGCAGCGCGCTGGATTTGGCGCGGCCATGGCGGCGCAACAAAACCTGCAAACGGGCCTCCAGTTCGCTCAGGTCAAACGGCTTGGGCAAATAGTCATCGGCCCCCATGTTCAGCCCCAGCACGCGGTCGGGCACATTGGCCCGGGCCGTCAAGATCAAGACGGGCACCGCATCGCCCCTTGCACGCAAAGCTTGCAAAACGCTCAGACCATCCTGGCCAGGCAACTGCAAGTCGAGCAATACGGCGTCAAACCCGTGCCTGGGCTGCAGGCAGCGATCTGCCTCTAGCCCATCGGTGGCGAAGTGAACAGCCATGCCGCCCTGGCGCAAGGCAGTGCCCAGCCACAAGGCAATGTCGGGCGTGTCTTCCACCAGCAAAATTTTGGGCGTCATGTGGAATTAGAGGGTTTTTACCGAACGCAATTGACAGGTGTTTGACAGTTTGGCGCCAGCGCCAACACCAAAATCCATGCATCTGCCCAAGGCACGTGCCCGGCTTTGTGTTTTTTCATTTTTACACAGGAGACCCTCATGTCCATTTCTAAACGCGACTTCCTGGCCCTCGGCGCTGCCGCTGGCGCATCGTTCACTCTGCCCGCCTGGGCTCAGGCCAAGCCGCTCATTGCCAGCATCAACATGTTCGTGCCTGCCGCACCCGGCGGCGGCTGGGACGGCACCGCGCGGTCCATCGAGCGCGCTGCCAAGGCCGCAGGCCTGGTCGGCAACATGCAATTTGAAAACGTGGGCGGCGCAGGCGGCATGGTCGGCCTGCCCCGCTTTGTCAACCAGCGCAAAGGCCAGGGCAACACCCTGATGATTGGTGGCTCGGTCATGATCGGTGCGGGCATTGCCAACAAAAGCCCCGTCACCATCAAGGACGTGACCCCAATCGCCCGCCTGACCGAAGAAGCCGGCGTGATCGTGGTGCCTGCCAGCGGCAAGATCAAGACCTGGAAAGAACTCGAAGCCGCCATCAAGGCCAACCCCAAAGCCGTCTCGGTCGCTGGTGGCAGTGCTGGCGGTACCGACCACCTGATTTTGGGCATGCTCATCAAGGCCCTGGGCAAAAACCCGCGTGAAGCCGCTTATGTGGCTTTTGCAGGTGGCGGCCCAGCCAACGCGGCCATTTTGGGCGGCCAGGTGGTGGCAGGCATTTCGGGTTACTCCGAATTTGAAGAGCAAATCAAGGCAGGCCGCATGATCCCGCTGGCCGTTTCGGGCAAGCGCCGCATTCCTGGCGTGAACTTGCCCACCCTGACCGAGCTGGGCATCAACGTCACCGAATCCAACTGGCGCGGCGTGTTTGCGCCGCCCGGCATCTCGGCTGCACAGCGAGAAGCCATGATCGACTTCGTCACCAAACTCAACACCTCCGCCCAGTGGCGCCAAGAACTCGAAACCCGCAAGTGGACCGACGCCTTCATGACCGAGCGCCCGTTTGAACGCGAACTGGCCAAGGACATCGAAGAAAAAATGGTGCTCATGAAGGAACTGGGTCTGGCATGACCCCCTTACGCGTTGCACTGTTGCTGGTCGCCCTTTGCGGGGTGGCCGCATGGCAAGTCACGGTCATTCCTGAATCCATGATGCAGATGACCGTTGGCCCCGTGCTGGCACCCGGTGTGATCGTGGCCGCACTCAGCGTGCTGGCTGTGCTGTATGGCATCAGCGCCTGGCGCGGTCGCCAAACCGACGAAAGCCACGCACCCGACCAATCGCCTTTGCCAGGCGCGAATGGCCGGGTGCTCAGCCTGCTGGGGGGTGGAGCAGCCTTCATTGCCCTGGTGGTTCCCTTGGGTTTCGTCATCCCCGGCACGCTGTGCGGCATGGGCGTAGCCCGTGCTTTTGATGCCCCCCTGAACCTCAAGTCGGCCCTGGTCTGCGGCGCCGTCGCCAGCACATTCTGGTTTGTCTTTGCCCAACTGTTGGGCGTGGGCCTGGGCCCTGCACTGCCTTGGCTGATTTGACTCAGCTCTAGGCCCGCACAACGCTGCGTTCTGAACGCTCAGCCTCGACGTTTTCACGTTTTTCGATCGGATACCCCATGGAAGCTTTTGACGCCCTGATGGGTGGCTTTGCCATTGCCTTGCAACCCACCACCTTGATGTGGGGTTTTGTCGGCTGCTTCATCGGCACGCTGGTGGGCGTGTTGCCCGGCATTGGCCCGGCCCTCACCATCGCTTTGCTGCTGCCCCTGACCTACCACGTGCCCGCCACCAGCATGTTCGTCATGTTCGCAGGCATTTATTACGGCGCCGCTTATGGCGGCTCCACCACCTCCATCTTGCTCAACACCCCGGGCGAGTCAGCCGCGGTGGTCACCGCGCTCGAGGGCAACAAAATGGCCCGCAACGGCCGCGCAGGCCAGGCACTGGCCACAGCGGCCATTGGCAGCTTTGTGGCGGGCACCATCGGCACCCTGGCTTTGACCTTTGTAGCACCCTGGGTGGTCGATGCCGCGCTGGCTTTTGGCCCGGCCGAATACTTCAGCCTGATGGTCTTGTCGGTGGTGGCCGTATCGGCCGTGCTGGGCAACTCGATGCTGCGCGGCTTGGTGGCGCTGGGCTTGGGCTTGCTCTTGGGCATGGTGGGTGTGGACCTGCAAACCGGGCAAGCCCGCTTCACTTTTGGCCGCCCCGAATTGCTGGACGGCATCGAAGTCACCGTGGCCGCCGTGGGCCTCTTTGCGGTGGGTGAAGCGCTTTACCTGGCCTGGCAAGGCCGCGAAGCCAAAGCTGGCGAGGTCATGAAAATGTCAGGCAGTCTGTGGCTCAGCAAGCAAGACTGGGCGCGCTCCTGGAAAGCTTGGTTGCGGGGTGCCTTCTTCGGCTTCCCGATCGGTGCCATGCCTGCCGGCGGAGCCGAGTTGCCCACCTTGCTGTCTTACTACACCGAGAAAAAACTCTCCAAACACCCCGAAGAGTTTGGCCACGGCGCCATCGAAGGCGTGGCCGGCCCAGAGGCCGCCAACAATGCTGCGGCTGCGGGGGTCTTGATGCCCTTGCTCACACTGGGCATCCCCACTTCAGCGACGGCAGCCATCATGTTGTCGGCATTTGAAGGCTACGGCATCCAGACCGGTCCGCAGTTGTTCAGCCAGCAAGGCAGCCTGGTGTGGACGCTGATTGCCAGCCTCTACATCGGCAACGTCATCTTGCTGGTGCTCAACTTGCCGCTGGTCAGCCTGTGGGTCAAGCTGCTCAAGATCCCGCCGCCCTGGTTGTATGCGGGCATCATCGTCATCTCGACAGCAGGGGTTTATGGCGCCGGCAACTCGGTGTTCAACGTGGGCTTGCTGTTTGTCTTCGGCTTGCTGGGCTATGTCATGCGCCGCTTTGACTTTCCGGCAGCACCCTTGATCGTGGGTTTGATCCTGGCCCCATTGGGTGAGCAATCGATGCGCCAGGCCCTGACCATCAGCCAGGGCGAATGGTCCACCTTCTTCACCCGGCCACTGTCAGGCAGTTTGATGGCAGTGGCTGCGCTGTTGTTGATCGTGCCACCGCTCTGGAAGCGCTACCGCGCCACGCGCTGACGGGACCGGCGGTCATACCCACGCCCGTTCTGTCGTACACGCGTACAAGGCCATCCATGCGCGCCAAAGGCAAGCCCCCCGGTCAAGCCTTTTTCCTTTGGGTCCGCCGGCTTTGCAGCATGGCCACGTTCATTTCGCCATCGAGTGCCGAGGCATAAAAGCGCTCAATCATCTGCACCGAGGTGCGGGCGTTGCGGGCCAGGGTCAGCATGTCGATGCCTTGCCCATACAAGAGGCGGAACATGATGGAGGTGTGGCGCAGGCAATAAAGCGTGCGCAAACGGCCCAACGAATCCACCGGCGACACACCCGCCTCGCGCATCACCCACTTGAACCAGAAACCCAACACCGCCAAGGCGTAATTCCGGTCTAATTCTCCCGGCAAAAAGACGTAATCATCAGGCCTGCCAAAGCCCAGGCTTTGGCCATGCGCCAAGGCAGATTCATACACCTGCACGGCGGGGCGCAAGGTCACCATGGGCGTATCGTGGCGTTTGGTCTCGGGCAAGTTCAGCCGCAAATACAGGCTTTCGCCCCTGACTACTTGCACGTGCTTGTGCTTGAGCTGGCGCAAATCACCCGGCCGCACAAAACTGTTCACCATGAAGCGGATCGCCCAGGCCATGTCAGGGGCCAGACTCAAATTGCGCGGCGCCACCCAAAAGCGTTCGCGGTGCCCTGTGGATGCCTTGACCTCTGGCGCCTTAACCCCCAGGCGGGACAACCGGTAAGCCGTGCGAACCACGGCCGCATAGTCCTGCAAACTCAACATGGAGCGCGGCCGATTGGCCACCTTGACCTCGGGCAGCTCTGGAATTTCGCTCAAAAAACCATGCCGAATGGCCAACTTGAGCAGTTTGCGAATGACCACCAGGTATTGCGACACCGTGGTGGAACTCATCTGAAAATCGGTCAAACGCTTGACAAACGCATCCATCAAGGCGGGTGTCACTTGTGACGGCGGGATGTATTTGAAGAAAGGCAGCACATGCGCATCCAGGCGGTTGCGCAAGATACCCACCGAGGCGGCACTCAACTCACCCCGCTTGACCCGCTGGCCTTCCACTTCAAGCAACTGTTCGGCCAAGGCATCAAATCGGTTCAGCCGCATGGCGCCCTGCGTCAGCACCGAGCCCGTCAATTCGGACTGCGCCACGGCCTTTTCACCCAGCACTCTGGCGTTGGCCATTTGCTCCCACACCAATGGACTCACGACATAAAAAATGGGCTTATTGGTGTCCAGAATGGCCACAGCCGACTCACCTGACAAACGAATAATGTCCATCGGCTTGGCCATGAAGTCTCTGAGGCTGGCGCAAAGGGGCGCCAGTAAAGGGGTGATTTTCATAATCTAGAAATGTATAGGATGTAGCACGACACTGTAGAATGCATGCAGTAATTTATGTGTGCAATCTAACTGCTCTGGCTGCAGTTGCTGCCACTTCCGCATTCGCACAATCCACTGTCACTATCTGGGGTGTTGTTGATGCTGCCGTATCTCGTGGCACCAGCGATGCGAACTCGGTCACCCGTTTGGTTGGTTCCGGTATCAGCTCTTCACAACTCGGTTTCCGTGGTACTGAAGACCTCGGCGGCGGCATGTCTGCCAGCTTCTGGTTGGAAGCCGGCGTGAGCAACGACTCAGGTGCTGGTGGTGCAACTTCCACCAATAACCAATCCACTGGTACTGGCGCAACTTCCGCAACTGGCGGTGCAGTTACCACCACCGGTACTCAAGGTCTGACATTCAATCGCCGTTCCACAGTCTCTTTGACTGGCGGTTTTGGTGAAATTCGTTTGGGCCGTGACTACACGCCTCAGTTCTGGAACTGGACTGCTTACGATCCGTTCGGCACCAACGGTGTGGGTACAAACCGCGCCATGGCTAACAGTGTCGCTTTGGGCGGTACCACCGCTAGCACCACAGGTACAGCTGTTCGCGCTTCAAACAGTGTGACCTATTTGTACAACCACGCTGCCAATGCAACTTATGCTGGCGGTGGTGCTGGTTTGCATGCTGCAGTTCAAATGTATTACGGTGAAAATCTTTCCGACTCTGCAACACCCAAAGATGGTGACGGCTCCGGTATCCGCGTTGGCTACAACGCAGGCGCTTTGTCGACTGCATTGGGCTATGGTCAAACCAAATTTGCTGCTGGCAATATGACCATGACCAACTTGGGTGCTTCTTACAACTTTGGTCCTGCAACTTTGATGGCTCAAGTGACCAAGGATGAGCTGGGCACCGTCAAGGGTGACGGCATGTTGTTGGGTGTGGCAGCTCCTATGGGTGCTGGTTTGATCCGTGCCTCTTACTCCACTTACGAGACAGGCACTGCTGAGAGCAAGCAAACCGCTATCGGTTATGTGCACAGCCTGAGCAAGCGTACACGTGCTTACGTGACATACGCCAACGTCTCCAACTCTGGCGGAGCTAAAGCTGCCTTGGGCGGTGCAACTGGCGTGGCCGACAAGAGCTCTTCCGGTTTCGACATCGGTATGACTCACTCCTTCTAATTCCCCCCTGGCGCAAGCCAGTTGAGAGTTAAAAGACTAAAAAACCCACCGTGGCAACACGGTGGGTTTTTTTTACGTCTGTGCGATCAACGTGGTGCCAGTGGGTCCGGCATGACGCCAGGGTTCAGGCCCGATCAAGTCGGCTCACACCACCGCGTGACAGGCGATCTTGATGCCTTTGAAGTCGCGCAGCGGAGGGCGCTCTGAGCGGCAGATGTCGGTCACCTGCGGGCAGCGCGGGTGAAAGGTGCAGCCGGTGGGTGGGTTCAGCGGATTCGGCACTTCGCCTTGCACGGGCGTGCGGGCACGGCCGGTGTCGTGCATTTTAGGAATCGCGTCCAGCAGCATCTTGGTGTACGGGTGCTGCGGGTTACCAAACAGGGTGTGCTTGTCGGCCAACTCCACCAGCCGGCCCAAGTACATCACGCCCACCTGGTCGCTCACATGGCGCACCACCGCCAGGTTGTGGCTGATGAACAGATAGGTCAGGCCGCGCGCGCGCTGCAGGTCTTTCATGATGTTGAGCACTTGCGCCTGCACGCTCACATCGAGCGCCGAAGTGGGCTCATCGCAGACCAAAAACTCTGGCGCCGTGGCCAAGGCCCGCGCGATCGAGATGCGCTGGCGCTGACCCCCTGAAAACTGGTGCGGGTACTTGACCATGTCGAGCGGCGACAGACCCACCGACTGCAGCAACTCGGCCACACGGGCTTTCAGCTCGTCCGCGTCATGAATCAGGCCATGCTCTTTCAGCGGCTCGCCAATGATGTTGTCCACCGTCCAGCGCGGGTTCAGGCTGGCATAGGGGTCCTGAAAAATCATCTGGATGCGCTGGCGCATCTTTTGGGCATCGGGCGACTTGAAGGCCGCATGGGCATCTTGCCCGTCAAACGTCAGGCCCCCGCGCGTAGGCTCGTACAGGCCCACCAGCAAGCGTGCCACGGTGCTTTTGCCGCAGCCGGACTCGCCCACCAGGGCCAGGGTTTTGCCGCGCTCGATCTCGAAGCTCACGCCATCCACAGCGTTCAGCATCTGGCGCGGTTTGCGCTCAATCACACGGTTCAGCCAAGGGGCCGAGACGTCAAAGGTTTTGGCCAGATCGTGCGCAATGACCAAGGGCTGGGTCTGTGTCTGAGGTTTTGTGTCGCTCATGCGGCACTCCCGTCGTGCAGCCAGCAGGCCGCGCGGTTGGCACCCGCCTGCACCAGCTCGGGCCGCTCTGTCCGGCAGCGGTCAAAGGCCTTGGGGCAGCGCGGGTTGAAGGCGCAGCCAGTGGGAATGGCGTTCAGGCGCGGCATGGCGCCGTCGATCTGGTTCAGGCGTTCGCGGTCACTGTCCATGTCAGGAATCGAGGCCATCAGGCCTGCGGTGTAAGGGTGGGCCGGGTGGTTGATGACCTGGTGCACCGGGCCGATTTCGGCCACGCGCCCGGCATAGAGCACCGCCACGCGGTCACAGGTTTCGGCGATCACGCCCATGTCGTGCGTGATCAACATCACGGCGGCGCCACGGTCTTTGCAGACCTTTTTGAGCAAGCTGATGATCTGCGCCTGAATGGACACATCAAGGGCCGTGGTGGGTTCATCGGCCACGATCAGTTGCGGCTCGGCCGCCAGGGCCAGGGCAATCACCACACGCTGGCGCATGCCGCCCGAGAACTGGTGCGGGTAGTGGTCAATGCGTTCTTCGGCCGCAGAAATGCCAGTGTCTTTCAGCAGGTCAATGGCGCGTTGCCGGGCCTCTTTGGGCGTGACCGGCAGGTGGGCCAATATGGTCTCGGTCAGTTGCCGGCCAATGGTGTAGAGCGGGTTCAGCGAGGTCAGCGGGTCCTGAAAAATCGCACCGATCTTGCGGCCCCGAATGTGGCGCATCTGGTCGGCATTGAGGTGGTCAATGCGCTGGCCTTCGAGCAAAATTTGGCCGCTGGACACTTGGCCCGGTGGCTCCAGCAGGCCGATGATGGCCGCACCGGTGAGCGACTTACCCGCACCCGACTCACCCACCACCCCCAGAATTTCTCCGGGTGAGATGTCAAAGGAAATATCGTCCAGCGCACGCAAAGTGCCGTGGCGGCTGGGGAACTCCACCACCAAATTCTTGACTTGTAAAAGACTCATCGCAATCTCGGATTCAGCGCATCGCGCAACCAGTCACCCAGCAGGTTGACCGACAGGGCGATCAGCACCAGCATCAGCCCCGGGAAAATCGTGATCCACCATTCGCCCGAAAACAAATAGTCGTTGCCCACCCGGATCAAGGTGCCCAGCGAGGGTGATGTGGGCGGTGCGCCCACCCCCAGAAAGGACAGTGTGGCCTCGGTGATGATGGCCGTGGCCACCTGGATGGTGGCCAGCACCATGACCGGGCCCATCACATTGGGCAGCACATGCTTGAACATGATGCGCAAGGGGGCCACACCCGTCACGCGGGCGGCTTGCACATATTCTTTGTTGCGCTCAACCAGGGTGGTGCCGCGTACCGTGCGGGCGTATTGCACCCAGCCGGTGAGCGAGATCGAGATGATCAACACCCCAAAAGCCAGCGACTCGTGCGCATTGGGAAACAGGGCACGCCCCACACCCGCAATCAAGAGGGCCACCAAAATGGCCGGGAAAGACAGCATCACATCGCACAAACGCATGAGCAAGGCATCGATCCAGCCGCCCCGAAAACCGGCCAGCAAACCCATGCCCACACCCACCACCACCGACAAGACCACCGAAGCCAGGCCCACCACCAAAGAGATGCGCGAACCATAAATCAGGGCCGACAAAATGTCGCGGCCCTGGTCATCGGTGCCCAGCAAGAACTTGGTGCTGCCGCCGTCCAGCCACGCAGGGGGCAAGCGGGCGTCGCTCAGCTCCAGCGTGGCCAAGTCAAACGGGTTGGTGGGGGCCACCCAGCCGGCAAAGACCGAACAAAAAAGGCAAACAAAGGCGATGGCAGCCGCCACCATCGCCGTGGGCGACTGGCGGAAGCTGTAACCCACATCGCTGTTCAGCCAGCGTTTCAATGCGTTCATTGCTTATTTGATGCTGATGGACTTGAAGGGCATGTAGTTGTCACCGCGCTGAACCAGCGTGACCTTTTTGCTGGTGCCCCAGGCCAAGGCCTGCTGGTGCAAAGGCAAATGGCCAATGTCGTCGTTGTGCAACTGGAACACCTCACGGATCATGGCGTTGCGCTTGGTTTGGTCGGTTTCGCTCTGGATCTTGACGGTCAGCTCATCCACCTTGGGGTTGCAATAAGCGCCCAAGTTGAACTGGCCTGTACCTTTGTCGTCCACGCAACGCATGAGTGCGTTCAGCGCGTTGTGTGCGTCATAGGTGCTGGGTGTCCAGCCCAGCAAATAAAAGCTGGTGTCGCGGCGCAAGATTTTGGGGAAATACGTGCCCTTGGTCTCGGCCTTCAGGTTGATCTTGACACCGACACGCGCCAAGTTGGCGGCCACGGCTTCGCAGATCTGGCCGTCGTTCACATAGCGGTCGTTGGGGCAGTTCATGTCCACCGAAAAGCCGGTGGGGTAACCGGCTTCGGCCAGCAGCTTTTTGGAGGCTTCTGCGTCAAAAGGCAAACGCTTGTTCAGGTCGGGGCTGTAACCGTTGATGCCGGGGCCGACCATCAGGGCGCTGGGGTTGGAGGCCCCGCGCATCACGGTGCGCTTGATGCCTTCGATGTCGATGGCCTGGTAGAAAGCCTGGCGCACGCGCTTGTCCTTGAAGGGGTTTTTGCCCTTCACGCTGGAGTAAAGCAGTTCATCACGCTTTTGGTCCATGCCCAAAAAGATGGTGCGCAACTCGGGCGCCACCAAGGCACGCGTGTTGGCGCCGCTGTTGATGCGGGGCACGTCTTGCACGGGCACCGGCTCCATGATGTCGATCTCGCCCGACAGCAAAGCCGCCACACGGGTCGGGTCGTTAGCGATCACGGAGAAGATCACATTGTCGACGTTGCCTTCAATCTTGCCCCAGTAATTGCCGTTGCGAACAAAGGTGGTGCGGATGTTGGGCTGGCGCTCACGCAGGCGGTAAGGGCCTGTGCCGTTGGCGCGGAATGAGGCGGCGTTTTCAATGCCTTTGCGACGGTCTACCGGGCGAACGGCCTGGTTGTCCTCGCACCACTTCTTGCTCATGATGTAGACCGTGGACAAGACGTTGGGCAGGATGGGGAAAGGGGCTTTGGTCTCGATCTCGATGGTGTGGCTGTTGATCTTGCGCACTTCCTTGATGTCGTTGGTGTTGCTGCGCATGTCAGAGCCTTCGCCTGCAGCGCGGTTCAAAGAAAACACCACGTCGTCGGCGGTGAAAGCTGTGTCGTCATGAAAGCGCACGTTCTTGCGCAGCTCGAAGCGCCAGACGGTGGGCGCTGTTTGCTTCCACGAAACGGCCAGACCGGGTTCAAACTTCAGGTCTTTGCTCACGCCCACCAGGGATTCGTAAATGTTGTTGGTTACGCTCAGTTGCAGCGACTCGTTGAGCGAATGCGGGTCCATCGACAAGGCATCCCCCTGGTTGGCAATGCGCACAGTGGCGGCTTGCGCCACGCCCAGCGACAAGGCTGAGACGATGGCTGCAGCCACCAGGGAA
>NZ_JBIKHV010000063.1:0-14649 GCF_044361985.1 Limnohabitans sp.
GCCACGCTGATGCGGGTGGTCACCTGGTATTCGGCACTGGGGAAAAACACCGCCATGAAGCGGCGAACCACCAGGTCATAAAGCTTTTGCTCGGCCTCAGACAAGCCACTGGGGGCCTGCAGGGTCGGGATGATGGCAAAGTGGTCCGACACCTTTTTGTTGTCGAACACCCGCGGCGTCTTGCGCACGTAGTTGTTGTTGAGCGCCGTGAGGGCGTGTGGGGCCAGGTGCTTCATGCCGCTGTCGGCGAGCATCTCGAAGGTTTCCTTGGCCACTGGCACATAGTCTTCGGGCAAGTGGCGTGAATCGGTTCGCGGGTAAGTCAGGGCCTTGTGGCGTTCGTACAGGCTTTGCGCCAGCGCCAGCGTGGTCTTGGCTGAAAAACCGAACTTGCCGTTGGCTTCACGCTGCAGGCTGGTCAGGTCAAACAAGCCCGGGCTGGCCTGGGTGGTGGGTGTGGACTCTTCAGTGACCGAGGCCTTTTGGCCCCGCACGGCGTCGACAATGGCTTGCGCTTGCTGGGCCGTCCATTTGCGGTCGGCTTTTTTCTCGGCGTCTTCTTCTTTCTTCCAGGCCGGATCGAACCACTTGCCAGGATACGTGCCCGAAGTGGCAGCGAATTCGGCCTGCACTTCCCAATAGTCGCGGCTGATGAACTTGCGAATTTGCTCTTCACGCACCACCACCACGGCGAGCGTGGGCGTTTGCACCCGGCCCACTGTGGTCAAAAAGAATCCGCCGTCGCGCGAGTTGAATGCGGTCATGGCCCGGGTGCCATTGATCCCCACCAGCCAATCGGCCTCGGAGCGACTGCGGGCGGCGTCGGCCAGACCTTGCATTTGGGTGTTGCTGCGCAGGTGGTCAAAGCCGTCACGGATCGCTTGCGGCGTCATCGACTGCAACCACAGGCGCTGCACGGGCTTGTCCAGCGTCTTGGCGCCACCGGCGTACTGCTCGATCAGGCGGAAGATCAACTCCCCCTCGCGCCCAGCGTCACAGGCATTGATGAGCGCGTTCACGTCCTTGCGCTTGGCCTGCCGGACCACCGCACTCAAGCGGCTCTTGG
Organism: Limnohabitans sp.; assembly: GCF_044361985.1. GTDB lineage: Bacteria > Pseudomonadota > Gammaproteobacteria > Burkholderiales > Burkholderiaceae_C > Limnohabitans_A. The sequence goes on from NZ_JBIKHV010000063.1 coordinate 1,067, forward strand.
TCTTGTCCACGGGCTTGAGGTCAAAGTGCGGGGGAATGACCGGCAAATTGGCAAAGCTCCACTTGCCGCGCTTGACGTCGTATTGCTCGGGCGCCTGGATCTCCAGCAGGTGGCCGACGGCGCTGGTCACGACGTACTTGTCGTTCTCAAAATGGTCGTCGTGTTTTTCGAACTTGCCCGAGGTCGGCGTCAAGGCTTTGACGATGTCTTGAGCCACCGAAGGCTTCTCTGCAATTACCAATGTCTTCATGTCATTACAATCCCGTTGTCTCGCGTGTGCGTACGCGCCCGGACGCGCTCACGCGCACGCCCACATGAATTCACCATAACAAATTTTTAAAGCCGTGGCCAAAACCTCTGTTTACTCTCCCAGCCGATCTTCCGCCAGCGCCACCGGCAAGCGCATCCAGGTTCGCCGCTCCGGTGTGCATGGCAAAGGGGTGTTTGCGCTGCAAGACATCGCCGAAGGTGAAACCCTCATCGAGTACGTGGGCGAGGTCATCAGCTGGGACGAAGCACAAGACCGCCACCCGCACGACCCCAAGGACCCCAACCACACCTTTTATTTCCATGTGAACGAAGACCGGGTGATCGATGCCCTGCATGGCGGTAACTCATCGCGCTGGATCAACCACAGCTGCAACCCGAACTGCGAAGCCGACGAAGACAAGGACCGCATTTTCATCAAGGCCATTCGCAACATCCAGGCTGGTGAAGAGCTGAATTACGACTACGGGCTGATCATCGACGAGCCCTACACCAAGAAGCTCAAGGCCGAATACCCCTGCTGGTGCGGCAGCAAGAACTGCCGGGGCACGCTGTTGTCGCCCAAAGAGCGCAAAGAGACGCCCAAGATTCCAAGCCAGAAAAAGAGCAAGGCCAAGGCCGAGGTTAAGGCTCAGGCCGAGACAAAAGTCAAAGTCAAAGTCAAGGTCAAATCCAAAGACAAAGACAAAGCCGCCAAGCTGGTCCAGCCTGTCAAGTTGGAAAAGCCCAAGAAAAAAGTGGCCAAGGCAGCCAAAGACAGCCTTTTGAACAAAGCCGACAAAAAGAAAACTGCGGCCAAACCAGACAAGCCCATTCAGCCCAAGAAGGCTCCCGCCAAAAAGCGCTGAGCCATGATCTCGCCCATTGCCTGGCCTGCTGAAGCGATCTGGGCACAGATTTTTCCCCTGCTGCCCGACTTCACGGTCGAGGTCTTGCCCACGATCGATTCCACCAACAGCGAGCTGATGCGGCGGGCACGTGCAGGCCAGCAAGAACCCAGCTTGCTGGTGGCCGATCAACAAACTGCCGGCCGAGGGCGCATGGGCCGCGTCTGGCAAAGCCAGCCTGGCGACTCGCTCACCTTTTCCATCAGCCTGCCCCTCGCGCCCCAGGATTGGTCTGGCCTGTCACTGGCCGTGGGCCTGAGCCTGGCCGAAAGCCTGCACCCCGATATCGGCCTGAAGTGGCCCAATGATTTGTGGTTTCAAGACCGCAAGCTGGGCGGCATCCTGGTCGAAGCGGCCAGCATGGGCGGTCGCAGCCAGGTTGTGGTCGGGGTGGGCCTGAACATCCGCCCACGCTCTGCAGACGGCCTGAACACAGCGCCAGCAGCACTGGCCGAGTTGTTGCCTGATTTGACGGCACACGCCTGCCTGGCGCGTGTGGCGCCCCCCCTGATCAAGACCCTGCTGGCCTTTGAGGCGGAAGGCTTTGCCCCCTTGCAGGCCCGCTTTGAGTCGCGTGACGTCCTCAAGGGCCGGCGCGTGGACACCAGCGATGGCCAGCTCGGCCTGGCGCTGGGTGTGGGCCGCACCGGGGCCTTGCGACTGCAAACAGCGACCGGCGTGCAAGACATCGTCAGCGCTGAAGTCAGCGTGCGCCCATTGAAATCGGAGAACACGTTTTGAAGATACGCTGGCTGATCGCCCTTTTGGGGGTCCTCAATGTGACCGCTTTGGTCTGGCAATTTGACGCCTTTGCCCGCTGGGGCTGGGGGCCAAACACCGCCCGCGAGCCTGAACGTGTGCTGAACCAGATTCGGCCCACGGCCATCAAGGCCGAAACCCCTGCCGCAGCTGCAAAACGCATCGCCGCTGAAGCAGCCGCAGCAGACACCACGCCCGAAAACACGCCCAACACAGCGCCCGCATCGGCCCCCGCCGCCCCAAGTCCAGCGCCCTCTGCAACCGAAGCGCCTGTGGTCAAGCAGCGCACAGCATCACCCCCCTCAAACCCTTAAAATTTTTTGGAGACTTGCCCGATGAGCCTGAAACTTCACTTTGCCCCTGGCGCCTGTTCTTTTGTGCCCCATGTCCTGCTTGAAATGAGTGGCGCCGAGTTTGAGCCCAGCATGGTCAAGCTGCACAAGGGCGAGCAAAACAGCGACGACTACAAAGCCATCAACCCGCGAGGCCAGGTGCCCGTGCTGATAAACAATGGCCAGCCCATCAGCCAAATTGTGGCCATCGTTTTGTATCTGGACCAGCTGTTTCCCCAGGCGGGCTTTTTGCCCACCGAAGCCCTGGCACGCGCTCAGGCCATTGCCACTTTGGCCTGGATGAACAACACCGTGCACCCGACCTTCACGCACATCTTCATGCCGCAAAAGTTTTCGGACCTGCCCGAGGTGCAGGCGGCGCTCAAACCCTACAACACGCAACTGTTCCGGGGCATGTTGGCTGAGCTGCAAGACTTGGTCAAAGCGGCCGCAGCCAAAGGCCAAACCTGGCTCAGCGGTGAGCGCTTCGGCCCACTGGACGCCTATTGCCTGACATTCACCCGCTGGGGCACGATCGCTGGCATCACGCCCGAAGAGCACCCCGAGTTGTGGGCCTTTGTGCAAAAAGTGGCGGCTGAACCCGCGGTGGCCCGCGTGATCGAGCGCGAACGTTTACAGCTGAACATGGGCAAGCCTGCCTGAAGCCCATTCGGGTGCAGGGGCTGGCATGGGCCGTGGCTCTTTGCCCCTAGGCCGGTGCGCTGAAACGCAGGGTGAAGCAGGCACCCGGCGGGACATGGCCAGGATGGGCCGCATCGACTGAGATGGAGGCGCCGTGTTGTTGGGCGATTTCCTTGACGATGGGCAGGCCCAGGCCGGAGCCGTCCACGTTGGTGCCGAGTGCCCGGTAAAACGGTTGAAACACCAAATCCTGTTCAGCCTGCGGGATGCCCAGGCCATTGTCTTCGACCTGCATCACCAGTGTTTTGCTGTAGGGGTCGACCAGCACACGCACCGTGACCACCCCCTGACGCTCGGGGGTGCTGGGTGTGTAGTGGATGGCGTTTTCGACCAGATTGCGCAGCATCTCTTTCAGCAGTGTCGGGTTGCCTTGCACTTGTGCGCCAGGGGTGCCGGGTTGCACCCCCTCGTAGCCCAGGTCCAGGCCCTTGTCCATGGCGCCAGGCAAACAGTCTTGCAGAACTTCGCTGGCCATCGTCACCATGTCGCAGCTTTGCTGGGGCAGGTGGGTGCCCCCGCCTTCTGCACGGGCCAGCGACAACAACTGGTTCACGGTGTGCGTGGCCTGCACGCTGGCACGGCCAATTTGCTTCAGCGATTTCTTCAGGTCCTCCTCGCTGGAGCCCGAGCGTTGCGCCAGGTCGGCCTGCATGCGCAAACCCGCCAAAGGCGTTTTGAGCTGGTGTGCCGCATCGGCCAAAAAGCGCTTTTGCGTGACGATGGAGTCCTTCAAGCGCTCCAGCAGGTCGTTCACCGACACCACCAACGGGGCCACTTCCATGGGCACGGCCTTGTCGTCAAGCGGGCTGAGGTCATCGGATTTGCGTGCACGGATGCGCTCTTCCAGCTCGGACAGCGGCTTGATGCCACGCACCAGCGCCAGCCACACCAAAAGCACCGCCAAGGGCAAAAGGGCAAACTGGGGCAGCATCACGCCCTTGATGATCTCGGCCGCCAGCACAGAGCGCTTTTCTCGCGTCTCGGCAACTTGCACCAGTGCCGGATGCTTTCCCTCGGCATCCAGCGGTATCCAGGTATAGGCCACGCGCACTTCAAGCCCGCGCATCTCGTCATCGCGGATGTGCACTTCGTAGCTTCTGGTTTTATCCTGGCCTGCCGGAGGCAAGGGCAAGTCCCGCTCACCACTCAAATGCTCTTGGTGGCCTCCGCGCACCTGGTAATAAACGAGATCGGTTTCATCGGCGCGCAGCAGTTCACTGGCAGGCTGAGGCAGGTTAAATTGAACCCGGTCGTCAGGCCCCAGCTTGACCTGTTGGGCCAGTGCTTGCACGTTGTAGACCAGTGCACGGTCAAAGGGCTTGTTGGCCAGGCCTTGCGCCACCAGCCAGGTCAGTGCCAGACTGATGGGCCACAGCAACAACAGGGGCGTGAGCATCCAGTCGAGGATTTCGCCAAACAAGGATCTTTGTTCACGCTTAAAAATGCGAACGCTCCAGCCGCTTGATTTCATGGCGGCCTGGTCCTGAACTGTGTGACGGTGCGCTGGAAATCAGCGGGCACTTAGCCGGGGATCTTTTCGAGGCAATAGCCCAGGCCGCGAACGGTGGCGATGCGGATCGGCCCTTTTTCGATTTTCTTGCGCAGGCGGTGGATGTACACCTCGATCGCGTTGTTGCTGACCTCTTCGCCCCATTCGCAAAGGCGCTCAACCAACTGGTCTTTGCTGACCAGACGGCCTGCGCGTTGCAGCAACACTTCGAGCAGGCCCAGCTCGCGCGCCGACAGCTCCACCATCTTGCCGTCGATGGTGGCCACACGGCCGGATTGGTCATAAATCAGGGGGCCATGCTTGATCTGTGATGTGGCGCCACCCATGCCACGGCGGGTCAAGGCGCGCACGCGGGCTTCGAGTTCTTGCAAGCTGAACGGCTTGGCCATGTAATCGTCAGCGCCGTAATCCAGGCCCTTGACGCGCTCTTCGACGCTGTCTGCCGCGGTAAGAATCAACACGGGCAATGTGGAGCCTCTGGCACGCAAACGCTTGAGCACTTCCAGCCCGTGCATTTTGGGCAAGCCCAGGTCAAGAATCAGCAAATCGAATTCGTTGTTGGTCATCAAGGCCGCATCGGCCTCGCTGCCGCTGGCCACATGGTCCACCGCCGCGCCAGCGCTGCGCAATGTCCGCAGCAATCCATCGGCAAGCACCTGATCGTCTTCGGCTATCAGAATTCGCATGGCTGTCTCCTGTTGTTGTGCAGTACGCCGCCCAGCCTGGCTGAACGCGCTCACTGCTGTGATTCTAGTGTCTGCCAAGCGGCATGCGGTCACGAAACTGCTGCGCTGCGGACGGAGCCGTTTCAGATGGCATAGGCCTCCAGACCGAGCGCCACCACGGTGGCCACATCCTTGCCCACCGCCTCGCGGAACTCGGCTTCGGCTTGTGCCACCGCATCCTTGAAAGCCTGCAGCCACGCCAGGCCGACCGGGGTAAACACCACCCGCCTGGCGCGGGCGTCGAGCGGGTCGGGTTCACGCCGCACCAAACCCCAAGCGCTGCACTGGTCCACCAAGTCGCCCATGGCTTGCTTGCTCATGCCTGCAGCCTGTGCCAGCTCGGTCAGGCGCGAACCTTCCAGTGCCAAATGGCGGGTGATGTGCACATGCGCCGCGCTGATCTGATCGCGTGAAGCCAGGTTGGCCAACGCCAGGGGCACACCTTCATTGCCCGCCATCAAGTGCAGCACACGCGCATCGAAACGGCGCATGGCGTGGCCCAGCAGGCGGCCCAAATGGGTTTGGCGCCAGCGCTCGTCCTGCAAAGACGTGGGCGCTTCCGTCAGATTCTGGGCAGTTTTCATCACGGCTTAATGATAAGGCAAACTGACCAAAAATAGTGTTTACAGTTTTATACAGCTCGTTTACAGTACTGTTCAAGCATCCAGTAAACGGCGCATTCCTGCTGAACCCGATGCTCCAAACCATTGATATTCAAGGAGATTTTTATGATCGACGACAACAGCGAAAAATCCAAAGCCCTGCAAGCCGCACTGGCCCAGATTGAAAAACAGTTTGGCAAAGGCACCATCATGCGGCTGGGCGAAGGCGAGGTCATCGCTGACATCCAAGTCGTCTCCACCGGCTCTTTGGGCCTGGACATCGCGCTGGGCGTGGGTGGCCTGCCCCGTGGCCGCGTGATCGAAATCTACGGCCCCGAGTCTTCCGGCAAAACCACCCTGACCCTGCAAGTCATCTCCGAGATGCAGCGTCTGGGCGGCACCTGCGCCTTTGTAGACGCCGAGCACGCGCTGGATGTGCAGTACGCCCAGAACCTGGGCGTTAACCTGCAAGAGCTGCTGGTCAGCCAACCCGACACTGGCGAACAGGCCCTCGAAATCGTCGACAGCCTGGTGCGCTCTGGCGCCGTGGACTTGGTGGTGATTGATTCGGTGGCAGCCCTGACCCCCAAGGCCGAAATCGAAGGCGACATGGGCGACAGCCTGCCCGGCCTGCAAGCGCGTTTGATGAGCCAGGCGTTGCGCAAGCTGACCGCCACCATCAAGAAGACCAACTGCACCGTCATCTTCATCAACCAGATCCGCATGAAGATCGGCGTCATGTTCGGCAGCCCCGAGACCACCACCGGCGGCAATGCGCTCAAGTTCTACGCCTCGGTCCGTCTGGACATCCGCCGCACCGGCACCATCAAAAAGGGAGACGAGGCGATCGGTAACGAGACCAAGGTCAAGGTGGTCAAGAACAAGGTCGCGCCGCCCTTCAAGACCGCCGAGTTCGACATCTTGTTCGGCGAAGGCATCAGCCGCGAAGGCGAGGTCATCGACATGGGCGTCACCGCCAAAATCGTTGACAAATCGGGCGCCTGGTACGCCTACCAAGGCGAGAAAATCGGCCAGGGTCGTGACAACGCCCGCGAATTCCTGCGCGAAAACCCGGCACTGGCCCGTGAAATCGAAAACAAGGTGCGCGAATCCCTGGGCATCCGCTTGCTGGAATCGGCCATTGCCGAAGTCAAGGCCGACTGAGCTTGAACAAGCCCGCTTTTCAACCCTCGCTCAAAGGCCGCGCCCTGCGGCTTTTGAGCCAGCGCGAACATTCCCGCGCCGAGCTGGAACGCAAACTGGCGGCCCACGCCCAAGAACCCGGCGAACTGGCCAAGGCCCTGGACGATTTGCAGGCGCGGGACTTCATCAACGAGGGGCGGGTGATCGAATCGGTGGTGCACCGGCGTGCCGCCAAACTGGGCGCCAGCCGGATCAAACACGAGTTGGCATCCAAAGGTTTGTCGGGAGACGCCGTGAACGAAGCCTTGGCGGGCCTGCGCGAGACCGAGTACAGCCGGGCCTTGGCCGTGTGGCGAAAAAAGTTCGACAAGCCGGCCACTGACCCGAAAGACCGGGCCAAACAAGCTCGGTTTTTATTGACGCGGGGCTTCCATTCGGAAGTGGTGCGCAAGATCATTCAGGGCGCAGACGAACTGGAAGATTGAGCCGCACTGCAGCAGCAGGCCCGTCCAAAAAACAAAGCCTTCTGAGGGCTCCCCCCAATGAACCTCCCTGGTGACCAGGGAAACCACCTTGCTTTGTCCTGCGCCCGAAGGCGCACATCAAGCTGGGGAGAGCCGTCAGAAGGCTCTGTCGTTGGTTGAAGTATCCGGCGCAATTCAGACGGTGACCGTTCGCTAGGTCACACACGCCGAATTACAAACCCAGCATCAGCTGGATGTTCTGCACCGCCGCACCACTGGCGCCTTTGCCCAGGTTGTCCAGGCGCGCAATCACCACGGCTTGACGGGCAGCTTCATTGGCAAACACCCGGATTTCAAGCTTGTTGGTGTCGTTCAGCGCTGTGGCGTCCAGCTTGGCATCTGGCGTGGCGGGCAGCACACTGACCCAGCCGCCCGCGGCTTGGCTGCTTGCATAGTGCGCCTGCAAGGCGTCGTGCAAATCAGCGGCTGCAGGTTTGCCGGGCAAGGTGTCCAGGTGCAGGGGCAACTGCACCAGCATGCCCTGACGGAAATTGCCCACGGCCGGAACAAACAAGGGGCGACAGGTCAGCCCGGTGTAACGCATGATTTCAGGGATGTGTTTGTGATTGAGGCCCAGGGCATAGGCTTCAAACAACGGCGCCTTGCCCGCTTCGTAGTCTTCGATCATGGCCCGCCCCCCACCCGAGTACCCACTGACGGCAGGCAGGCAAACCGGAAAATCTCTCAGCAACAGCCCTGCGTCGACCAAGGGCCGCAAGATGGAAATCGCCCCTGTCGCGTAGCAACCCGGGTTGGCCACACGCTGGGCCTGACGCACGGCAGCGATTTGCTCGGTCGCCAGTTCGGGAAAGCCAAAGATCCATTCCGGGTGACAGCGGTGCGCAGTGGACGCATCCACAATGCGCGGCTTGCGGCCAGGCAGGCTGTCGATCATGGCCACCGATGCGATGGCGGCTTCGTCGTGCAGGCACAGCACCACCAGGTCGGCGGCAGCCATCATCTCGCGTTTGGCTTCAGGGTCTTTGCGGCGGGCAGGGTCAATGCTCAGCACCTGAATTTGGGGCATCAATGCGAGGCGCTCGCGAATCTGCAAACCGGTGGTGCCGGCTTCGCCATCGATGAATATTTTGGCCATATGGTTTACCTTTGCAAGGATTTTGGCGCCCAGCGTCAAGTGAATGTAAGACGCAAGGCCCAAGATTGGTGCATTGCAGCATGATACAGTCGCCAACTGCAGTGTCCAGAGCCCGCTGGCGGGAGAATCACCCCGGCGGACCGGTCAGATCAACCACTCTCTGAGAAAAGACCACATGAAGATTCACGAGTACCAAGGCAAGGAAATCTTGCGTCAATTCGGTGTGCCCGTCCCCCGCGGCATCGCAGCATTCACCGTTCAAGAGGCGGTTGAAGCCGCTCAAAAACTGGGTGGCCCGGTTTGGGTGGTCAAAGCCCAGATCCACGCTGGTGGCCGAGGCAAAGGCGGTGGCGTCAAAGTGGCTAAAACCATTGAAGACGTCAAGCGCATCTCTGGCGAGATCCTGGGCATGCAGCTCAAGACCCACCAGACTGGCCCAGAAGGCCAAAAAGTCCGACGCCTTTACATCGAAGACGGCGCTGACATCAACAAAGAATATTACGTGTCTGTGGTCACTGACCGCGCCACACAAAAAATCGCCTTCATCGCTTCCAGCGAAGGCGGCATGGACATCGAAGAAGTTGCCCACAGCACCCCCGAAAAAATCATCACCGATTTCATCGATCCATTGACCGGTTTGGGCGACGCTCAAGCCAAGAAGATCGCAGACGCCATCGGCATGCCGGCTGACTCCACCGCTCAAGCCGTGGACATTTTCAAGAAGCTGTACCAGTGCTACATGGAAACCGACGCCTCGTTGGTTGAAATCAACCCCCTGAACCGCGACAGCAAAGGCAACGTGATGGCTTTGGATGCGAAGTTCAACTTCGATGCCAACGCCCTGTTCCGCCACCCTGAAATCGTGGCTTACCGCGATCTGGACGAAGAAGACCCGGCTGAAGTCGAAGCCTCCAAGTTCGACCTGGCTTACATCAGCTTGGACGGCAACATCGGTTGCCTGGTCAACGGCGCAGGCTTGGCCATGGCCACCATGGACACCATCAAGCTGTTCGGCGGCGAGCCGGCCAACTTCCTGGACGTGGGCGGCGGCGCAACGGCCGAAAAAGTCACTGAAGCCTTCAAGATCATGTTGTCCAACAAAAATGTCAAAGGCATTTTGGTCAACATCTTCGGCGGCATCATGAAGTGCGACACCATCGCCACCGGCGTGATCACCGCCTGCAAGGCCGTGAACCTGTCCGTGCCACTGGTGGTGCGCATGAAGGGCACCAACGACGAGCTGGGCAAGAAAATGCTGGCCGAGTCCGGTTTGCCCATCATCTCTGCCGACACCATGGCCGAAGCCGCAACAGCCATCGTCGCTGCCGTCAAATAAATGTCTTTGTGGGACAGATCTTCAGCTCTGTCCCCAACTGATTAACTTTGCGGGACCGCTCTTTGGCGCCGTCCGCATCTGATTAGGAATCCAAAATGTCGATCTACATCAACAAAGACACCAAAGTCATCACCCAGGGCATCACCGGGAAAACCGGTCAGTTCCACACTGAAAAGTGCCAGGAATACGCGAATGGCAAAAACTGCTTTGTCGCGGGCGTGAACCCTAAGAAGGCGGGCGAGTCCATCTTCAACATCCCGATCTTCGCCTCCGTCAAGGAAGCCGCCCAGCAAACCGGCGCGACCGTGTCCGTGATCTACGTGCCCCCTGCCGGCGCTGCTGCGGCCATCTGGGAGGCCGTTGAGGCCGACCTGGACCTGGCGATCTGCATCACCGAGGGCATCCCGGTTCGCGACATGCTCGAAGTGCGCAACAAGATGAAAGCCAAGGAAGCGGCTGGCGGCAAGAAGACCTTGCTGCTGGGCCCCAACTGCCCCGGCCTGATCACCCCTGACGAAATCAAGATCGGCATCATGCCCGGTCACATCCACCGCAAAGGTCGCATCGGCGTGGTCTCCCGTTCGGGCACCCTGACCTATGAAGCCGTGGCCATGCTGACCGAAGTCGGCCTGGGCCAGTCCAGCGCCGTGGGCATCGGTGGCGACCCGATCAACGGTCTGAAGCACATCGACGTGATGCAGGCTTTCAACGACGACCCGGACACCGACGCCGTCATCATGATCGGTGAAATCGGCGGACCCGACGAAGCTGAAGCCGCCATGTGGTGCAAGGCCAACATGAAAAAGCCGATCGTCGGCTTCATCGCCGGTGTGACTGCCCCTCCCGGCAAGCGCATGGGCCATGCCGGCGCACTGATCTCTGGTGGTGCCGACACGGCCGACGCCAAGCTGGCCATCATGGAAGCGTGCGGCTTCATCGTCACACGCAACCCCTCGGAACTCGGCAAACTGCTCAAAGCCCAGCTGAAGTAAACTTTACCCCCTTGCGGGGGCTGTGGTTTGCCACAATGCCGAAGCCGGATGTCTTGCAAGACAATCCGGCTTTCCGTTTTTTGAAATCAAGCTTCACTGGCACTGTGCCCGTGACAAAAGGAATACCGTGGAAGAATTTCTGACGCCTCATTTCTGGTTCGCCGTAGGCCAGATCATCATGATCGACATCCTGCTGGGCGGCGACAATGCCGTGGTCATCGCGCTGGCTTGCCGACAATTGCCACCGCACCAGCGGACCAAAGGCATCATGTGGGGCACCGCAGGCGCCATCATCTTGCGCGTCATTCTGATCTTTTTCGCGCTCACCCTGCTGGCTATTCCCTTCCTCAAGTTCGTGGGTGCCGTGTTGCTCATCTGGATCGGTGTCAAGCTCCTGACGCCGGATGCAGACGACGACCACAGCAACATCAAGGGCAGTGACAAACTTTGGGGTGCAGTCAAAACCGTGATCATTGCTGACCTGGTGATGAGCGTGGACAACGTGATCGCCATTGCCGGAGCGGCTCAGACCTCTGGCAATCCAGACCACCAAATGCCTTTGGTCATCTTCGGTCTGCTGGTCAGCATCCCGATCATCGTCTGGGGCAGCCAACTGGTCCTGAAATTGATGGACCGATTCCCGATGATCATCACGGCAGGCGGCATGCTGCTGGGTTGGATTGCAGGCACCATGATTCAGACAGATCCCGGCCTAGTGGCTTATTTGCCACAAGACAAGGCCTGGGGCTACGGCTTGGGCATTGCAGGCGCCTTGCTGGTACTGGCCTTGGGCAAACTGATCATGTCTCGTCGCCCCCAACACAGCGAAGACGCTTCCACCTAATCTGAAAATAGGTGTTTAGAGGGTCTATGTATTACCATAGAACTCTATTTACCAGGGGAGGCCATGAAAAAAAACCAACACGGTTTGACGTTGATCGAGCTGATGATCGTGATCGCGATCATCGGCATTCTGGGTGCGCTGGCTTTGCCGGCGTACCAGGATTACACCGTCAGAGCCAAAGTTTCCGAAATGCTGCTGGCGGCCAATGGCTGCAAAACCGCGGTCAACGAAGCCATCAGTTCATCATCGGATGCCAATGTGTCTGCGGCTTTGCCCAAGGTCTGCGAAAGCCAGACCAGCAAATATGTGGTCAGCGTGGCGGTGGATGGCAATGGCGTGATCACGGTGGTGGGCAACCATGACGCCTTGCGGGGCAGCACCAGTGCATCGGCCAACGCCATCGCGTTGACCCCCCTGCAAACCGCTGACACGCCCATCAATGGCAACACCGATGGCGGCAAAACCATCTCGGGCTGGCGCTGCGGCCCGGCCAGCAGCAACGGTTTGCCCGTGAAATACCTGCCCGCTTCATGCAAGGCTTCTTGAACGTTTCTGGCTCATCCCAACGCCCTGCTCAATTCAGGGCGTTTTTCATGGTGCGCAGCTCGTGGAATTGAGGCCTTTCCCTGCAGCATTTTCGAGCGAACCCCGCTGGCTGCTCAAGTTGCTGCCCCTGGTGCTGATGATGCTGCCTTGGGTGGCCCCCTGGTCGCCCACGCCACAACCCAACACCGTGCCGCTGCTGCTAACCTGGGCCTGCATCGTCTGCCTGCTGGTGCTGGGTCAGCCCATCAAGCCCCTGGACATCGCCCGCGCCTGGGCTTGGGCCGCCTTGATCAGCAGCGCCATGGGCCTGATTCAGTATTTCGGCGCAGCCTCTGCCTTCAGCCCCTGGCTGCATGTGACTGCGTTGGGGGAAGCGAATGCCAACTTGCGGCAACGCAACCAGCTGGCCACACTTTCAGGCATCGGCATCATGTCCGTCCTTTGGTGGCAAGCGAATGGGCTCAAGGCACACCATGCGCTGTGGATGCTGGCCTTGTTAGCCTTTGGCAACGCAGCCACGGCTTCGCGCACAGGCTTGCTGCACATGCTGCTGGTCACTGGCCTGACGGTTTTTTGGTCTTTCCGCAGCCGTTTTGAAACACATCGCCTTTCCCCTCGTTTGGCCTTTTGGACATTGGGGCTCTACCTGCTGGGCAACTGGGCCTTGCCATGGTTGTTGAACGGGCAGTCCGGGCAAGACATCACCGGGGCATTGGCCCGAATGGGTGACAACGAAGGCTGCGGCAGCCGTCGCGTGCTCTGGGGCAATGTGATCCAGTTGATTGGCGAAAAGCCCTGGATGGGCTGGGGCTGGGACGAACTCAAATACGCCCACTACATCACGCCCTACACCGGAGATCCGGAAACCCGGTTCTGTGACATTCTGGGCAATGCACACAACCTGCCTTTGCACTTGGCGGTCACGCTGGGTCTGCCCATCACCATTAGCCTGGGCGTGGCTTTGCTGGCCGTGCTGGTCCGAGCCCGCCCGTGGCTGAGCCGCTTGCCCAATCAGCAGTTGGCTTGGTCGGTTCTGGCCGTGATCGGCCTGCACAGCCTGCTTGAATTTCCGCTTTGGTACGGGCCCTTCCAAATGGCGGTGTTGTTGTGTGGCGTGCTGTTCATGGGCATACGCCCTGGCTGGTTGGCACCCGTTTCATCGCGCACCCGAGTGGCCGGTGGCCTGCTCCTGGCCATCGTCTGCCTGGTCGGCGCTGACTATGCCCGCACAAGGCAAATCTACCTGCCCGCCCAGCAACGTTGGGCGCTCTGGGGCGCAGACCCTCTGGGCGCCGCACGCAGCAGTTGGTTTTTTAAG
>NZ_JBIKHV010000141.1:0-4478 GCF_044361985.1 Limnohabitans sp.
CAGGCTTAAGAGTGACGTTCATGTCCAGGGTTTTGGAGATCTCATTCACCATGCCACCGCCCACCCGGAACTTCAGGCCTGAGAGGTCTTCCACGCGGGTGATGGGTTTTTTGGTATTGAATACGATACCAGGGCCATGGGTGAAATATCCCAGAACCTTCACACCTTGGTGCTCGGCAGCGAATTCGGGGTATTTGCTGGCAATGCGGTTAAACGCCACTGACAAGGGTTCTGCCCGGTCGCCCAGAAAAGGAAACTCCGCGATTTGCGAGAGAACAAATCGTCCTGGCGTGTAGCCGTGAACAGTGAACGACACATCAACCAATCCATTTTTTACAGCATCGAAAGTGCCTGGAGCAGGGGTGACAGCACGAGGCAGGATGTTGCAACGAACACGGTTTGATGTTTTGGCTGCCAAGTCATCGCACCATTCTTTTTGAGACACCGACAGGCCGTGCGTAGGCGGTACCCAACTTGAAACGGTCAAGACTGTTTGCGCTTGAACCAGGCCAGTGAAGCTTGTCAGGGCCAAAGTGGCTGCGTAAATCAAAGAATTTCTCATCAGATTACTCCAGTTATTTGTTACAAAACATAATCGTTATGTGGATTTTTCGATACCGAATTCGATGGTAACCCTGATTTACCTACCGATTGGTCGGTGAATTCCCGGGGGTAGGATGTTGTAAATGCAAAAAAGTCCGTTGTAAAATTCGAACGACCGTGCTTTTTTGGTGCGTTTTTATCTTTTTAAATGTGTTTTGATGCACAATTGACGTTTACGTAACGTCAACAGAATTGTGGTGTTCCAAGTCACTTGGGTTTTGATATCAATGGAGATGTTTTCATGAAAATTCTCGTTCCCGTCAAGCGGGTGGTGGACTACAACGTCAAGGTACGCGTCAAGTCAGATGGTTCGGGTGTGGACATTGCCAACGTCAAGATGAGCATGAACCCGTTTGACGAAATCGCCGTGGAAGAAGCTGTTCGCCTGCGCGAAAAGGGCCTGGCCACCGAAGTCATTGCTGTGTCTTGCGGTGTTACCCAGTGCCAGGAAACTCTGCGCACGGCCATGGCCATCGGTGCTGATCGCGGCATCCTGGTCGAAACCCCCGCTGACCTGGACTTGCAGCCCTTGGCGGTGGCCAAGTTGCTCAAGGCTTTGGTGGACAAGGAGCAGCCCGGTTTGATCATTTTGGGCAAGCAAGCCATCGATGACGATTGCAACCAGACGGGCCAGATGCTGGCGGCGCTGGCCGACTTGCCGCAAGCCACCTTTGCCAGCAAGGTCGAGATCGTGGATGGCAAAGCCCAAGTCACCCGTGAAATCGATGGTGGCCTGGAAGTGCTGTCCATCAGCCTGCCCGCGGTGGTGACCACCGACTTGCGCTTGAACGAGCCGCGTTATGTGACGCTGCCCAACATCATGAAGGCCAAGAAAAAACAGCTCGAGATCTTCAAGCCCGAAGACCTCGGTGTGGATGTGTCCCCCCGTATCAAGACCCTCAAAGTGGCAGAGCCTGCCAAGCGCAGCGCCGGCATCAAGGTGCCCGATGTGGCCACCCTGGTCGATAAATTAAAAAATGTTGCAAAGGTAATCTGACCATGACCGCACTCGTTATTGCAGAACACGACAACGCCTCGATCAAGGGCGCCACCCTGAACACCGTTACAGCCGCTGCCGCTTGCGGGGGTGATGTGCATGTGCTGGTGGCAGGCCACAACGCCGCCGCTGCTGCACAAGCTGCCGCCCAGATCTCAGGTGTGACCAAAGTCATCCACGCTGACAGCGAAAGCCTGGCGCATGGTCTGGCCGAAAACGTCGCCTCGCAAGTGCTGGCCATTGCAGCCAACTACAGCCACATTCTGTTTCCTGCTACCGCTGCAGGCAAAAACGTGGCGCCCCGCGTGGCCGCCAAACTGGACGTAGGCCAGATCAGCGATGTGACGCAAGTCATTTCGGCCGACACCTTTGAGCGCCCGATCTATGCGGGCAACGCGATGGCCACTGTTCAGAGCACCGATGCGACCAAAGTGATCACCGTGCGCACCACCGGTTTTGACCCTGCTGCCGCGAGCGGTGGCCATGCCACGGTGGAAGTTGCAGCAGCCCAGGCAGACAGCGGCAAGAGTGCTTTCACGCGCAGCGAGATCGCCAAGAATGACCGGCCCGAGCTGACCGCTGCCAAGATCATCGTGTCTGGCGGCAGGGCCCTAGGCAGTTCGGAAAAATTCAATGAAATCATGACACCGCTGGCCGACAAGCTGGGCGCTGCCATTGGTGCCAGCCGTGCAGCGGTCGATGCCGGTTACGCTGCGAACGACTTGCAAGTGGGTCAGACCGGCAAGATCGTGGCGCCCCAGTTGTATGTCGCTTGCGGCATCTCGGGGGCGATCCAGCACTTGGCGGGCATGAAGGACTCCAAGGTGATCGTGGCAATCAACAAGGACCCTGAGGCCCCGATTTTCAGCGTGGCTGACTTCGGCCTCGAAGCCGATCTGTTTGCTGCGGTGCCTGAGTTGACTCAGTCGCTCTGAGTTCCGCCGCAGGCCACTGCCTGAGCTGCGAATTCAACCTTTCACACGATGCACGGAGACAAAACATGAGCTACATCGCCCCTTTGAAGGACATGCTTTTCAACATCGAGCATCTGGCCCGCATCGACCAAATCGCGCAGATTCCTGGCTTTGAGGATGCCGGGCTGGAAACCGCGCAAGCCGTTCTTGAGGAGTGTGCCAAGCTCAATCAGGACGTGATCTCGCCCCTGAATTGGGAAGGTGATAAAAATCCATCGTTCCACAACGGCAGCGGTGTGACCACCACGCCCGGCTTCAAGGAGGCCTATCAGCAATATGCGCAAGGCGGCTGGCAAGGCCTGCAGCATCCCACCGACTTTGGTGGGCAGGGCCTGCCCAAAACCATTGGTGCAGCCTGCGGGGAAATGCTCAATTCGGCCAACATGGCCTTTGCCTTGTGCCCCTTGCTCACCGACGGTGCGATCGAAGCCCTGATCACGGCGGGCTCCGATGAGCTCAAAGCCATCTATCTGGAAAAATTGATCTCAGGCCAGTGGACCGGCACCATGAACCTGACCGAGCCACAAGCTGGCTCAGACCTGGCCGCCGTGCGCACCCGCGCTGAGCCACAACCCGATGGCACTTTCAAAATTTTCGGCACCAAGATCTATATCACCTACGGTGAACACGATATGGCCGAGAACATTGTCCATCTGGTGCTGGCCCGAGTGCAGGGTGCGCCTGAAGGCGTGAAGGGCATCAGCCTGTTTGTGGTCCCTAAGTTCATGGTCAAGCCCGATGGTTCGCTGGGCGATCGCAACGACGTGCACTGCGTGAGCATCGAACACAAGATGGGCATCAAGGCCAGCCCGACTGCCGTTTTGCAATTTGGTGACCAGGGTGGTGGCATCGGCTTTCTGGTGGGGCAGGAAAACCGTGGCCTGGAGTACATGTTCATCATGATGAACGCCGCCCGCTATGCGGTCGGCGTGCAGGGCATTGCGATTGCCCAGCGCTCTTACCAGCGGGCCGTGCAATACGCTCGCGACCGCGTGCAAAGCCGCCCGGTCGATGGCAGTTTGCCTGCCGCTGGCCCGATCATTCACCATCCGGATGTGCGCCGCATGCTGATGACCATGCGCGCCTACACCGAAGGCTGCCGCGCCATGGCTTCAACCGCTGCAGCCGCCTATGATGCTTCGCATCACCATCCCGATGCTGACGTGCGTCAACAAAACCTGGCTTTTTACGAATTCATGGTGCCACTGGTCAAGGGCTACAGCACCGAGATGAGCCTGGAGGTGACCAGCCTGGGTATTCAGGTGCACGGCGGCATGGGTTTCATCGAAGAAACCGGCGCAGCGCAGTACTACCGCGATGCGAAGATCCTGACCATCTATGAAGGCACAACCGCCATCCAAGCCAATGACCTGGTGGGTCGCAAGACCGCCCGCGACGGTGGGCAGACCGCCAAAGCGCTGGCAGGCCAGGTGGCACAGACCGAGGTCGAGTTGATGGCTTCGCCCCATGCCGATGCACAAGCGGTGGCCAAACGCCTCAAAGCTGCCCGCGAAGCATTTGTCGATGTGGTGGAGTTCGTGGCGGGCAATACCAAAGCCCACCCGAACGATGTGTTTGCAGGCAGCGTGCCTTATCTCATGCTGGCGGGCAATCTGATGGCAGGCTGGCAGATGGGCCGGGCCTTGCTGGTGGCGCTCACGCCCGAGGCCCAAGCCCAGGACGCCGATTTCATGGCGGCCAAAGTGACCACAGCACGGTTTTACGCCGACCACATCCTCGCCAAAGCCCCCGGCATCCGTGACAGCATCGTCGAAGGTGCGGGCAGTGTGACCGCGATGGCCCTCGACGCCTTCTGACCGGACCTTGTTCAGACCTGCGTGTCGGCATCATTGAGGTCGACACGCGGACCCATTCAGGCTGGGTGTCCCCGTTCTGACAAGCAT